>JAZNAJ010000086.1:0-7819 GCA_045586445.1 Clostridia bacterium
TACATATATATTTTACCATAAATTGAGTGTATTTTCAATGAAAGTATAATATTTCATCATTTTACACATAACTAAAGTTTATTCTGCGTGTTTTCCTGTAATGGAGTAAATTACCCATTCTGCGATGTTTTCTGCGTGGTCACCGATACGCTCAAAATACTTTGCAATCATAAGTAAGTCAATAAGTGCTTCTGCATTTGCCGCTTTATTTTCGATAGCACTTATAAGCTCGCCCTTTACCTTACCAAACAAATCATCAACAATATTATCATGCTCGATAACTGTATGAGCCAAATCAACATCTTTTTTCACAAATGAATCTATGCTGTCTGTAACCATTTGAATTGTTGCTCTTGCCATATCAGCAATGTGTGTTTCGCTTTCCATACCGCTACCATAAGCATACTCGGCAATTTCTGCAAAATAATACTAAACAAGATAAAAATATTGGTTGAACAGAATAATCTGTCCAACCAATAACAAAATACCTTTATTCCATAAACGCCTTGTATCCCTTATATGCCATATATATATCAAACTTACCCGCAATTTCATAAGGGGAGTGCATAGCAAGAAGCGGAACACCCACATCAATAACTTCAATATCCAGATTCGCAAGGTAGCAGGCAATCGTTCCTCCGCCGCCTGTATCCACGCGACCAAGTTCAGCACATTGCCACTTAACCGCGTTTTTCTCAAATACCCTGCATATCCTTGCAACAAATTCCGCATTTGCATCACTGGCAGCGCTTTTACCCCTTGAACCTGTGTATTTGGTCAAAAGCAAGCCCTCGTTCATAAACGCCGCATTACTCTTTTCGTAAACTTCAGGATAGTTGGAATCATAAGCAGCACCCACATCAGCCGAAAGACATGCTGAATTTGAAAGGCAATTTCTAAGAACAAGCTCGCTATACGAACCATTTAATTTGTCGCAGACTCTTGCCAAATTGTTTTCAAAGAACCTCGATTGCATACCTGTATTGCCAAGGCTGCCTATTTCCTCTTTGTCAACCAGCAAGCACACCGCTGTCTTTTTAGGATTTTTTACATCCATTATTGCTTTCAAGGCGGTATATGCACATACTCTGTCGTCATGGCCATAGCCTGCAATCATACTTCTGTCAAAACCCATATCCTTTGCTCCAAATGCAGGAACAAGTTCAAGCTCGCTTGTAACAAAATCATCTTCCGAGATACCATACTTGGTATTCAAAGTTTGCATTACTGCATACTTTACCTTTTCTTTATCAGTATCAAACGGGATGTTACCAACTATTACATTAAGCTTTTCACCATCAAATGCCTCCGATAATTTTTTGCCCGCCTGACCTTGTGCAAGATGTGGCAACAGGTCTGCAATGCAAAACACCATATCCTCCTCATCTTCGCCAATGTTTATCTGAACCTTGGTGCCATCTTTTTTTATTATTATACCATGCAAAGACAAGGGGATGTTAAGCCATTGATATTTTCTTATTCCACCGTAGTAATGAGTTTTAAAATATGCCATACCGCCATCCTCATAGAGCGGATTGGGTTTTAAGTCAAGGCGCGGTGAATCAATGTGTGCCCCCACAATATTAACACCGTCTTCGATTGCGTCGCTGCCTATTACAAAAGCTATAACGCCCTTGCCTCGGTTTGTAACATAAACCCTGTCCCCTGCAGCAAGGCTCTCCTTCTCGTTCAACGGAACAAAACCCGCATTAGCAAGCTCGTCAACCGCCAAATCGCAAAACTCTCTCTCGGTTTTTGCCTCAGTTATAGCAAGGCGATACTCCTCGCAAAAGTCATAAATAATCTTTTTTTCTTGTTCGCTTATGCCATCAAATCCATTTTTCCGTTCTCTTAATAATTCAGTTGACATTTTTATTTCTCCTATTCGTTAGTTTTATACAGTTTATTGTATATCTCAAAGGTTTTAAAAACCTTTTTCACATATTTTCGTGTTTCATTGTAAGGAATTTCGGCAAGTCCGCCCTTGCCGTCTGAAAGTTCTTCATTCTCAAGCCATTTTTGTACATTTCCTGTACCACCATTATAGGCGATAACCGCAAGTCTGGCGTCTTTATAGGTATCTATAAGTTTTCTTAAATAGAAACAGCCCAAACGGATATTTCTCTCCGGCACAAGCAAATCGTTTGGTATATCATATCCAAAATCGCCTTTTTCATTGCACTCTTTTGCGGTTTTTTCCATAAGCTGCATAAGACCTTTTGCACCAGCCGCAGAAACCGCATCCTTATTGAAGTTGCTTTCAACCTTTATCACGGAATATACCAGATTTTTGTCAATACCATACTCCGCCGAATACCTTTCAACATAATCCTGATACTTTATCGGAAAAAGCTCCTTCATCACAATGGTCTTGCCCTCACCAACAGTAAAGTAAAGTAATGCCAATGCAAGCAGTACATAAAATATATAGTGTAAACATCCTCGTCCTTTTTTCACAGTTCAAAGTTCCCCTACCAAAATATTTTCACAACTATCCAATCAAATTATTCGCAAATTCTTCCATTTTTTTTATATCGCCATTATTTTCAAAAACCATATCTGCCAACACCATAAAATCATCATCGGCAATCTGATTTTTTATACGCGCCAACGCCATTTCTCTTGAAACGCCATCCCTCTCCATTATCCGCGATATGCGTACTTCACGATCGGCAATCACCGCCACTGTTAAGTCACATTTAATGGGAAAATCACATTGAAAAAGCAGTGGCACATCAAGAATAACAACCGGTGTCTTACATTCCTCAACTTCATCCTGCATTGTCCTTAGGATATGTTTATGCGTGATTTCCTCCAGCAATTCTAGCTTTTGACGGTCAGAAAAAACTATTTTGCCCAATTCCTGACGATTGATTTCGCCAACTTCATTTAAAATACCTTCGCCAAAAGCATCGACTATTTCAGCATAAGCGGCTCCGCCCTTTTGGGATACCTGCCTTGAAATTAAATCAGCATCAACAACGGTCGCTCCAAGTTCTTTGAGTTTTGCAGAAAGCATACTTTTGCCTGCTCCTGTGCCACCTGTTATTCCAATAATCTTCATTCCATTCAACCCTTTCGGAACCTATCAAAAATCCTATTTGGTGTCATACCAAGTCTTTCCGCAATTGCAGTCAACCTTCAGCGGTACTGCTAATGTAACCGCTCTTTCCATTTCCTCTACAAGCAGTCTTGTTGCAACATCTTCCTCACCCGGTTCAGCTTCAACAATAAGTTCATCATGAACTTGTAAAATCAATTTTGAACGAAGGTTTTCACTTTTCAAACGATTATAAACATTGACCATTGCGATTTTTATTATATCTGCCGCCGTGCCCTGGATGGGAGCATTCATCGCCACCCTCTCGCCAAAGCCTTGAGTTATGCGGTTGGTTGCCCTGAGCTCCGGAATGTATCTGCGTCTGCCCAGCAGTGTCGACACATACCCCTTTTCCTTGCCTTCCTTGACTATATTGTCCATATACATCTTGATAGACGGATATGTCTTAAAATAATCTTCAATATACTGTTTTGCCCCTTTCATCGAGATATGCAAATCCTGAGCAAGGGAAAACTCACCAATACCATAAACTATTCCAAAATTAACCGCCTTTGCCGCCGAACGCATCACCGATGTAACCTGATCTTTTGGGGTTTTGAATACCTGTGCCGCCGTTTGTGTGTGAATGTCTGTATCCTCAAGGAATGCCCTCTTCATATTTTCATCATTGGCAATATGCGCAAGAACCCTTAGTTCAATCTGCGAATAGTCCGCATCAATCAAGGTACGATTCCCCTCCGCAACAAACATTCGCCGCATTTCTCTGCCCCGCTGTGTCCGTACGGGTATATTTTGAAGATTCGGCTCGGTGCTGCTGATTCTGCCCGTTGCGGTAACTGTCTGATTAAAGTTTGAATGTATTCTTCCCGTTTGCGGGTTGATTACCGGAAGCAGACCATCCACATAGGTAGACTGCAGTTTTGTAAGTGTTCGGTATTCCATTATGCATTCAACAACAGGATGCACACCTGCAAGTTTTTTAAGTACCTCAACATTTGTGGAATACCCCGTCTTTGTCTTTTTGCCGTGGGGTAATTGCATATCCACAAACAACACTTCGCCCAGTTGTTTGGGTGAATTTATATTAAATTCCCTGCCGGCAAAATCGTATATCTGTCTTTCAAGGTCGACTATGTTCGCCCTAAGTTTTTCGCCAAATTCAGTCAGTGCCGCCTTGTCCACATAAACGCCCGCCACCTGCATCATTGCAAGCACCTCAACAAGTGGCAATTCTATGTCATAATAGAGATTTTTTTGCTCATTTTCATCAAGCTTCTTTTCAAATACATTAAAAAGTTCAAATATCACAAAAAGGTCCGACGCAGCGGTGTCTGTTGTTTCATCCTCCGCTGCAAAGTCAAACGCTATCTGCCCGTTTTCTTCTTCATTGGTTTTGTTTGCTGTATATCCCAAAAAGTCAAAGCCCAAACCCTGTATATCGTATCCGTTTCTTGCCGGTTCCAACAAATATGCAGCTATTGCAACATCAAAGCGAAGTTCCTTATAAGAAACCCCAAGGCTATTTAAAAATATTATATCATTCTTTACATCAAAGCCAATTTTTTTAATATCCTCGTTTTCAAATATAGCCTTGAGTCCTGGCTCCTTTATATTTTCTATATAGTAAAAATCCTTGCCGTCAACACTGAACCCTATATCAACAGTATCACCTTTTTTGTAGAGTTTGTAGAATATATCGCAAGGCTTTTTAATAACATCTCCCATTCTGTGCTCATCAATTATCTCGCATTTGCCATCAAAGTCAATCTGTACTTTTGGTTCTGCCTTGAGGTCAAGTTTGTTCAAAAAGGATTTAAAGTTAAGCTTTGTAAAAAGCTGGGCAAGTTTTTCATTATCATAGCTTTGTATTTTTGCCGTTTTTATATCAAATTCAATTGGTACACTGCGGTCAATTTCAGAAAGTTTTCGGCTTAAATACGCATCGTCCTTGCCGTCTTCCAGTTTTTTACGCACAGATGGTGTAGCTTCAATCTGCTTAATATTCTTATACAAATTATCAATGCTTTTGTACTTTTCGATAAGTGAAAAGGCGGTTTTCTCGCCAATACCCTTTACCCCGGGAATATTATCTGACGAATCCCCCATAAGCACCTTTACATCCACAAACTCGTCCGGTGTAACCGCATACTTTTCAAGCACTTCATCCTTGCCGTAAACAGTTGTGGTGGTTGCACCCATCCGCGTTATAACCAGCTTGATTTTCGTGGTGTCTGATGCAAGCTGCAAATCATCCTTATCGCCTGTCAGGATTGAGCACTCAATTCCTGAGTCCTCGCACATTTTTGAAACAGTACCTATAATATCATCAGCCTCGTATCCGGGCTTTTCAAGGCAAAGGCAATTCATAGCCCCCAAAACCTCTTTGATTATGGGAAGCTGCACCAAAAAGTCCTCGGGTGCGGGTTTGCGCTGTGCCTTGTATAAATCATACATTTTGTGTCTGAAGGTTTTTTCCTTTACATCAAATGCGACGCAAATATAATCCGGTGTGTCTTCTTCAAGGTTTTTGAAAAGGATATTCAAAAATCCATACACCGCATTGGTAGGAGTTCCATCAGGGGCATTAAGCATCCGTATCCCGTAATAAGCCCGGTTGAGTATACTGTTTCCGTCTATTATAAGTAACTTTTCCACTTTTCTCACATAGCCTTTCACGCATACAACCCCAAGCCCTCTTTTGTCAAGAGAGCCATGGGGTTATTGCTCGCAATAATTTTATTCAGCTGAAAAATCTGTTACAGTTGTTGTTTCTGTGTTTTTAGCTTCTTTTCTGGCAATGAAATTGTCCTTGAGTTCTGTAATCTTGTCAATAGCCACGGGCACAAGGTCCAGAATTCTATCATAGATGTTGCTTTCGGGGTTTACCGGCATAAGTCTTATCTGTCCTTTGCCTACAACCATAAACGCTACCGGTGTAATAGAAACCCCTCCGCCTGCTCCGCCGCCAAAGAGATTTTCCCCGGCCTCGTTTTGCTTTGAATTTTTAGATGCGTAATCCGAGCCGCCTACACCAAAACCCAAACCAACCTTTGAAATTGGAATTATAATCGTTCCGTCAGGTGATTCAACAGGGTCCCCTACGATTGTATTTACATCAATCATATCCCTGATACTCTGCATAGCAGTATACATAAGTCCTTGAATAGGATGTTGTTCAGCCATTTTACTCCGCTCCTTTTTCTTTTTTATGTTTATAATATATTTTTATACTGCGAATAGCCGCAGTTATAATATGCACAAGGCGAGTTTTTATTATTCCCTCGGCCTCTATCTCAAAGGCTTTGTCGCCACTGAAAACAGGCTCCAGTTCCAATCGGGGAAATTCCACTCTGAAGAACCGACATAACAGCCCGTATACGCTTCCCACAAATGCCCAGACAGCACCATAAATCATACCGGTAATTGCCGCATCGCCGGTCCCGTACTTCGCTCTGATGTACAAATCTTTCAATTCAGCCCGATTTTTCAGCAAATCCAAGACCTCTATAAGAATGCCCTTTGTATCTTCATAGCCCTTTCTGGCTGCCGCAATTTTTTGCAGAACACTCCGCGGCGGGTTTTGTTCGGGTTTTTGCGTGGATTTGCTTTTTTTACCATTCTTGTTGCCGGGCAAATCTTTAACCGAAAACCTGATAAATAAACACTTAAAAGTAATTTTTAACTTGCCAAAGCTATATTCCACATCAATCGTAAGGGGTGAAAAAATCAACACTCCCAAAACCATCAATAAAACCAAACTAGCAATCAATACATAAACCATAAAATCACCGAAAGATATTATATTTCGGCAGGTCCCTCTGCCTTTAATGCCGCCTTTGCCATTTCCTCCTCAGTTTTTTCGTCTATGACAGACATATATCCGTCATCACCGTCAACAGAGATTTGTTCTGAACTTATTTTTTCATAATCGGGGAGGTCTGTAATACTTGCAATCCCAAAACATCTCAAAAACTCGTCGTTTGTGCCAAACAGCATGGGTCTGCCCGGCGTGTCAAGTCTGCCCACCTCTTGAATCAAATTGCGTTCAAGCAAGCGATTAACAAGACTATCACAGGACACGCCTCTGATTTGCTCAATAACCGAGCGTGTAACCGGTTGTTTGTACGCCACAATAGACAATACCTCCATTGCCGCATTGGAAAGGCTTTGTGCCCGTCTTGGCTCGGCAAGTTTTGATATGTACTGATTATACTCGCCACGAGTACACATTTGGTACGAATCCTCAAGACGGATAATCCGCAGTCCGCGTCTTTCCTCGTCATACTTATCCATAAGTGCAGTCATAACCGCCCTTGTACTCTTTAAATCAATGTCCAGTATATCAGCTATTCTCTCGATATCTACGGGGTCTCCCGCTGCAAATAAAATTCCTTCAATTATCGCTTCTGCTTCTTTTAGTTTCATAATACCAAGCAATTAAGGGCGTTGCCTTAATCCTCCAATTCCTCAAAATTAAATCTGTCATCATCAGATATTTTTGTTATGGTGTAATCTTTACCATCAAGAGTCTCATCAACTGCAATTTTGTTCAGTTTTATCATCTCAAGGACGGCAAGAAATGACGCAACCGCCTCGGGTCTTGACTTTGTTCCCTTGAAGATATCCCTGAAAAAAAACCTTCCCTTTTTAATAAGCCTGTCCCATATTTTTCGCACGCGTTCCCGCACCGAAACCTTCTCGTGCCCTACAATCCCCGAAAATGACCGTTTGGGCGGGGGAAGTTTGCGTTCCAGCTTG
>JAZNAJ010000087.1:0-4249 GCA_045586445.1 Clostridia bacterium
TACAATAATAGACATTGATTATCTCTATGATTAAAAATGAACAAAAATCCTATTCAAATAACATAAATATCTTGCATTTTGACCAAATATGTTGTATAATTTAATTATAGGAGGATAAGAAAATTATCCAAATGTAATTTAAGGTTGAACGGAGGCAAGTGTATGAAGTACAATGTTATTTGCAGAAAAGTCGAATTATCAGACAGCAGAAAGGAAAAATTACTCACAAAACTCGCAAAACTCGACAAGTTCTTTGATGAAAACATTGAATGCAGAGTTCTTGTTGCTGAACAAAAGTCAGCAATAGTGATGGAAATCACCATTTTAAACAAGGGCTTTATCCTGAGAGCCGAAGCGAGAGACCGTGATTTGATTGTTGCAGCTGATGAATGTTTGTCAAACCTTGACCGACAAATCAGAAAGCACAAAACAAAACTTGCAAAGCATCTGCATCAACCGGCCATTGGCGATTATGCATCAATAGTCGAAAATTCCGAGCCGGTGGCGGAGGATGCTTCAGAGTTCAAAATAATAAAGACAAAAAAGATTGAGTCAAAGCCAATGTCGGCAGAGGAAGCTGTTCTTCAGATGAATATGCTGGGACATGATTTCTTTATATTCCTAAATCCCGATACGCACAAAGACAACATAGTGTACCGCAGAAAGGATGGCAACTACGGCTTAATCGAAACTGAATAAATAGTCTAATAGAGGGTATTTTAAATACTCTTAATGATAATAATATGGGCTGGTTAAAAACGAATTTCGTTTTTAACCAGCCTTTTTTGGCAATGTAGAGATTTGACTTAATGATTTAAACGCGTTTTTTGCAGGCGATTGCCCAAAGTGTCTTTTGCATGCTCGATAAAATACCGAATAATCATTAAATCCACACAAAGAGAAAACCTCGGTCGGCAACTCACCGGAATCTATCATATTTTTGGCTTTATGTAATCGTTTAATTGTAAAATAATTCCAAACAGTACTTCCCATGGATTTTTTAAACATTCTGCAAAGTTGGGATTTGCTTAAAAAGAACTCGTTGCAGATGTCCTCAAGTGATATATCATTGCCAAGGTTTTCTTCAATGTAATTGACGATACGGTTTATAGGTGTCAACTCTGTCGCACAATCTGACAACTTAATAAAATGCAAGCGTGTGCAAGCAAATTTGCTAAAATTTAAAAAAAGCCTTGACATACAAAAGATATAGTAGTAAAATATTTCTTAATTAAAAGATTTAACCGAGAGGGTATTAAAGATATGCAACTGATTAACGCATTAAAGCAAACAGTTAAATATTTCTTTTACTTTATCAGCCTTAGCTTTTATTTTAGCTACGGTTATTTCTTTATGCCAAAAAATTTAAGTATAATGGGCTGATTTTCCTTTGCATAAAAGCTTAGGATTTTAACTAAAACTTTTTAGAGAGCTCGTTATACTGCGAGCTCTCTTTTTATTTATAATAAAAAGGAGAGATAAAAATGGTAATTGTAACAAAAACAACGATTGAAAAAAAACACTTAGACGCGATGGTCAGCGAGTTCCAGGCAAAGGGATTGAGCGTGGATATTATCCGTGGTAAAGATAGTATTGCAATAGGACTTATAGGCGATACCCACACACTTGATGCCGACAGATTGCTTCTTAATCCTGATGTTGAAAGAGTTATGCGTGTGCAGGAGCCTTTCAAAAAGGCAAGCCGCAAATTCCACCCTATGAACACAGTGGTTGAGGTGGGGGATATTAAAATCGGCGACGGAAAGAACTTTGTTGTTATGGCAGGTCCTTGCAGTGTGGAAACAGAAGAACAGATTTTGACGGTGGCACAAAGCGTTAAAAAAAGCGGTGGGAAAATCCTTCGTGGCGGTGCATACAAACCAAGAACTTCGCCGTATTCGTTCCAAGGACTGGAACTTGAGGGCTTGGAACTTTTGAAAAAGGCAAGAACAAAAACTGGTTGCCCTATAGTTACCGAGATAATGTCGCCGTTATTGGTGGAAACCTTTGAAAGGGATGTGGACATCATTCAGGTAGGGGCAAGAAATATGCAGAACTTTGACTTGCTTAAAGAATTGGGAAAAACCACAAAACCAATACTTCTTAAAAGAGGATTGTCTTCAACTATTGAAGAATGGCTGATGTCGGCTGAATATATAATGGCAGGCGGCAACCCCAATGTTATCCTTTGCGAAAGGGGCATACGCACCTTCGAAACCTACACTCGCAATACTCTTGATTTAAGTGCTATCCCTGCGGTGAAGAAAATGTCGCATCTGCCTGTAGTGGTTGACCCATCGCACTCAGCGGGAATTAGCTGGATGGTTGAGCCTTTGTCGTTGGCAGCCATGGCGGTTGGCGCAGATGGCATAATTGTTGAAGTTCATAATTCCCCCCAAAACGCACTTTGCGACGGGGCACAGTCGTTAGACCTTGAACAGTATGAACGATTGATGAAAAAACTTGGCGATATAAGTGTTCATTTTGGAAAGCAATGTTAAAAGCAGAAAGCGACGGTTTGAAATATGGAAAATCCTCAGTTTAAAATTGCGATAATAGGCCTGGGTATAATAGGCGGCTCTATGGCTTATGCCTTAAATGGCTTTATGTCTGCACAAATATACGGTTGCGATATTGATGCCGAAACACGCCGAAAGGCTGTCGAAAAGGGTGCTGTGAATGTGGCGACCGATAACCCTGCCGAGGCAATACAAGATGCCGACTTGGTTATACTTTGCACATATCCTGAAATGGTTGTCAAAATAATTCAACAAAACAAAGCTTTTTTCAAAGAGGGAGCGGTTGTTACCGATGTGTGCGGAGTAAAAAAAGACCTTGTGAAAGGGATAGAAGCCAGTTTGCCAAAGACTTGCCAGTATGTGGGCGGGCACCCCATGGCAGGCAAGGAAACTCACGGCTTTGACAGTGCAACTCCAACACTTTTTGGTATGTGCGGGTTTATCATTACGCCGGGTAAAACCTCGACAAAGCACGGCATTTCCTTGATTGAGAAGATGGCAAGATATATAGGTGCAACAAGAATCTGCACCGCCACCCCCGAAGAACACGACAGCGTAATTGCTTACACAAGCGACCTGATGCATATTTCGGCATCGGCACTTTGCCTTGAATATAACAAGAATATGAACAGGGCATACACGGCAGGGGCGTTTCGTGATTGTACCAGAATTGCAAACATTAATCCGGAGTTGTGGAGCGAATTATTTTTGGAAAATCGAAAATTTTTACTTACAGAACTTAACCAATATATAGAATCTTTGGAGAAATTTAAAAAGGGAATTGAAAATTGTGACAAAGATGAACTTCGCAGACTTTTGACCACTGTTCGCGATAATAAACTATATATGCAAAGCAAAGAACCAATATAGGAGGGCAAAATGAAGACTCTTAAAGTAAATATACCGGGCAGAGAATATGATATAAAAATAGAAAAAGGTCTTTTGACCAAGGCAGGAGAGCAAATAGGAAAAATCTTCTCACCTTGCAAAGTTGCGGTGGTTACAGACAGTATTGTAGGCCCGCTTTATGGCGAAAGACTTTTACAGTCGCTTAAAAACGAGGGGTTTAGCCCGTTTTTGACAACAGTTCCATCGGGTGAAGCATCCAAGTCCGTCAATATGTTGGAGTTTTTGTATGGTGAGCTTTTGAAGGCAGATATAACCCGTGCTGACCTTGTGGTGGCATTGGGCGGTGGCGTTGTTGGGGATTTGACAGGCTTTTGTGCGGCAACACTTTTAAGGGGAATACCCTTTGTTCAGATTCCCACAACTCTTTTGGCTCAGGTGGACAGCAGTGTCGGGGGCAAGGTTGCTGTAAATCTGCCTGCAGGGAAAAATCTGGTTGGTGCATTTTATCAGCCAAGACTTGTTCTGATTGATACAGAGTGCCTTGATACCCTCTCGGACAAAATTTTCAGCGATGGTATGGCAGAGGTAATCAAGTATGGTGTGATTTTGGACGAGGAATTGTTTGAAATTTTGGAAAATGCTTCATCAAGGAAAATGGTTATGGATATAATTGATGATGTTATATATCGTTGTTGCGACCTTAAACGCAGCGTGGTGGAAGCTGACGAATTGGATATGGGGCAAAGGATGATACTCAATTTTGGGCATACCTTTGGCCATGCAATAGAAAAGAAATATAATTTTGAGGGATATACCCATGGCGAAGCTGTTGCGGTGGGTATGATTATGGCGGCAGAATATGGCAAGTCGGAGGCCAAGCG
>JAZNAJ010000088.1:0-7989 GCA_045586445.1 Clostridia bacterium
TCCAGCTTGGCGTTGCCAACTCCATCCTGATCAAGGTCAATCAGATCGGCACGCTGACCGAAACGCTGGACGCCATTCAGATGGCTAACCGCGCCGGATACACTGCGGTTGTCTCCCACCGCAGCGGTGAAACCGAAGACACCACCATAGCAGATATTGCGGTTGCAACCAATTCAGGACAGATAAAAACAGGCGCACCATCACGCACCGACCGTACTGCAAAGTACAATCGCCTGCTCCGCATCGAGGAGGAGCTTGACCAATCTGCCGGATATATGGGGATAAATGCGTGGTTTAATCTTGAATAAACACAGTTTTTGGCGGCGGATACGGCTTTTTGTCGTACCGTCGCATATTCTTTTTTAAAAGTTAGTTCTAAAGTCTTTTTTCGACAATTCACTTGATGCCACCTTTGTATAATGAAATTAAATTTACAAATTATGGAAAATTACAAAGGAGGAATAGCGGTGGCAGAAACAAAAATATATACATATAAAAACCGGATTAACCGCGCAAAGATATGGCAGAGGATTAAAGAAAAAATGCACCTGTCAAAAACCGATATTCTGGTAAGACTTGCCGGATTTTTTCCCGCAATGGCAATGCCTCTTCCGGGGATAGCACCCTTTGGCATAGCATATCTTGCTCAGGAGAGGAGGTTGTCTTTAAAGGCTTTAATATCCTTTTTGGCGGTGAGTGTTGGAAGCATTGCGGTATGTGGCAGACTGGGTGCTGTCAAATATATAGGGGCAGGACTTATATACCTTTGTTCCTTATTTATCCTCAAAAAAGGTGTTGCTATGACAGATGTAACGGCGGGGATTGTTGCAGGGGCGAGTGTATTTGCAACAGGGCTTGCCACACTGATTTTGGAGGGGTTTTCGGCGATTGGCTTTGTCTTGCTTTTGTGCGAGGCGGCGCTGGTGGTATCAGGAACGCTTATGATGGAAAAAAGTGTTCAGGCAATCAAAAATCGCGAATGCCTGCCCAAAAACTTTGACAGCGACACCAAGTTAAGCCTTGGAGGAGTGATTTTGGTGGCTTTGCTTGGTTTTAAAGAGGTATATCTTGGGACAGGCTTTTCAGTTATGAACTGCATTGCAGCCACTATGCTGCTTACCCTTTCTGCAAGCGGCGGAGCAGGGTTTTCCACCGGAGCGGGTGTGGTTTTGGGAATTGTCTGCGGAATCGGTGGCGACTTTTTTATGCCGATTTTGGGAGCTTTCAGCTTTTGCGGATTCTTGTCGGGGGTATTCTCCAAATTTGGCAAAGGCGGAACAATAGCAGGAATAATCCTTGCAAATGGTGTTATGGCGGTTTATACCAATAATGCGGTGGAGTCAGTTCTCAATTTGTGGGAAATCCTTGCGGCGGCAGTAGCTTTTGCGTTTATCCCCAAACTGTGGTTGGATAAATTGCACGAGGTTGTGTGCCTTGACAAAGCGGACCGCGAGAACATTGCCAAGGTTAAAGCCAATCTGACAGCACGACTTAAGTCGGTTGCCTCGGCATTTGAGTCCATTGCAAAAACTATGGAGCATTTCCCAGACAAAGATAATATCCACAATGACGGGGATGTTGCAGCACTGTTTGATGCAACAGCAGACAAGGTGTGCAGTCGTTGCCGAAAATCCACTGTTTGTTGGGGACAGAACTTTAACACTACCTATGGTGATCTATTTTTCCTTTTGGAAATAATGCGCGAAAAAGGAGTGGTGAAGGCAGAGGATGCAAATGGGCATTTTGCATCGTCTTGCATCAATTTAAGCGGATTCTTGGACGAGCTTAACCATCAGTTTGATATATTCAGGGTAAGACAGGTATGGAAAAGCAAACTCTGTGAAAGCCGACGCCTTTTGGGAAAACAATTAGGTGGTGTATCACAAATTCTGGATGGGCTTACAGACGAGATTGATGGCGAAACAAAAAAGATTGCAATATCGGGGTGGGAACTTCGTTCACGCCTTGAAATGAGCGGAATCAAGCCCCACGATTTGAACATTATGCAGGATCGTTACGGCAGATGCAGGGTTGAGGTGGTTATTAAAGAGAACAAGTGCCACGGCAAGGATCGAAGAACAATGGAAAAAATAATGAAGTCCTGTGCGGGCTGCGGCAATATGGTACGCGAGGAAACAACGGATAACAAAAAGTTTGTACGGCTTGTGTTTACCGAGGCACAACGCTTCGAGGTGGAAACCGACCACGCAAGCCTTGCGGCAGAGGGTAAAAACGGTGATAACTTTCGCTTTCTTAACCTGAAAAATGGGAAGTTTATAATTGCTATAAGTGATGGTATGGGTACAGGAAGTCGTGCCGCAAAAGAAAGCGAGGCAATGTTGGAACTGCTTGACAGTTTTCTTCAGGCGGGGTTTGATTGCAGGATTGCGGTAAGGCTTATTAATTCAATAATGATAATGAAATCAGAAGATTCCGCTTTTGTAACCCTTGATTTATGTATAATCGACCTTTACACAGGCGAGGTTAAGTTTATCAAAACGGGTGCCGAGCCCAGCTTTATCCTTGGCAACAGTGGCAGAGTACGAACGGTCAAGGCGGCATCTCTGCCCGTAGGTCTTATAGCCGAAGCCGAGGCAGAGGTATCTGATACCAAAATACAGGACGGCGACCGGATTGTGATGATTACCGACGGTATCGAAAATCGCGAAGACGGAAGCCTTTGGGTTGGTGAGTTTATGAAAAACAACAAGGATATGTGTGAGGGAAGTCTGGCAAAGGAAATATTAACCCGCGCCACCCAAAAACAAGGGGGTGCGGTAAAGGATGATATGACGGTGCTTTCGGTAAAACTGAAAGCCGTTGGATAATGAATATACTGACCAATTAAAACGCACAACAACGCCACTTATCAAATAAATGGCGTTGTTGTGTATTTTTGTCAGAGATTTCGTTAATTGACTTTGCGATATATAGCTCAATTTTCATTTATATATTTTGCCAAGAGGCTCAGGACTTTAAATTGGTTTTTCGACAAACTCAAGCCTTATAAAGTATCCCCGGTCATGGCGGCAAACGGGACAAGCAGGCGGAACAACAGTGCCTTCATAAATAAACCCGCAGTTAAGACACATCCACTTGGTCTGGACATCTGAAACAAACAACTTGTCCTGTTCCAAAAGCTCTGCAAACTTCGCAAAACGCTGACTATGGGTATTTTCTATTTCGGCAATATTCTTAAAGAGCGTCGACACCTCCATAAACCCTTCAGCCTTGGCGGTTTCTGAAAAACTTTTATAGACATCGGAGTATTCTTCATTCTCGTTATGTTCTGCCGCACGCAAAAGACCGATTATTGAATCGTTTATATCGATGGGATATGTTCCGTCAATAGATATATTTTCACCTGCTGCTGAACTAAGTTGATTGTAAAAAAGCTCGGCGTGTTCCTTTTCCTGACCCGCGGTGAAGTTGAATACCGCTTCAATCACATACAAGTTCTGCTTTCTTGCCTGGGATGCGGCAAAGGTGTAACGATTCCGTGCCTGACTTTCCCCTGCAAAGGCGCGAAGCAGGTTAATTTTTGTTTCACTGGTGCTGAAATTCATACAACTACTCCTTTAAATTTTATTTTGGTATTAGTATTGGCATTTGAGGATAAATTATTCATAGCGATATTAACTCTTGCGAATTTTTTTATATTGTGGTATATTTTACTATATGACAAGAAAGGAACACGATTAAGATGGCCGATAAAAAACATTTTGGAAGGGAATATAAAAGGGCAATCAAAGAGAAAAAGGCGACATTTGTGGTGTTCGTTCTTTTGCGCCTTTTGGTTGTCGTTGCTGCTGTGCGTTCTTGCGTATCAGGTACTTACGAGAATCTGTTTTTTTGCATTTTGACCTTGATTTTGTTTACCGTTCCGTCTTTTGTGGAGAAAAATTTTGGTATCGAGCTGCCCAGCGTTCTTGAAATCATAATTCTTTTATTTATTTTCGCGGCAGAAATCCTTGGTGAGATGGGTAATTACTATACCAAGGTTCCATATTGGGACACAATGCTGCATACGGTAAATGGCTTTTTGTGTGCTGCAATAGGTTTTGCACTAAGTGATATTCTCAACCAAAACGAACGGATAAAGTTTAAGCTTTCGCCATTGTTTCTGGCGATTGTTGCCTTTTGCTTCTCAATGACAATCGGTGTACTTTGGGAGTTTTTTGAGTTTTTTTGTGATTTTTATTTCTATACAGATATGCAAAAGGACCAGGTGGTTACAACAATAATTTCAACCTTGCTGGGTGGAGGAACAAAGACACCTATGCTTATTGACCAGATAGAAACTACCTCGGTCAACGGTAAGGCTCTCCAGATTGACGGTTATCTGGACATTGGTCTTTATGACACCATGAAGGATATGTTTGTCAACTTTATCGGGGCAGTTGTATTCAGTGTAATAGGGTATTTTTATGCCAAAACCCGTGGAAAGGGCAGATTTGCAAAGCTGTTTATACCAAAGATTAAGAAAGGGAATCCAAAGAATGAAGAAAAATAAAATACGGGATATTGCCTATATATCCGCATTTTCAGCTTTTTTAGTTTTATGCTCGTGGATAAGTGTTCCTGCTGCAGTGCCATTCACTATGCAAACCTTTGGCGTTTTTCTTGCATCAGGCTTGCTTGGCGCAAAACGCGGAACCATAGCGGTTTTGGTGTACATCTTTCTTGGAACCATTGGCCTGCCGGTTTTTTCGGGAGGCAGGTCGGGAATTGGGACACTACTTAGCCAGACAGGTGGGTACATAAGCGGGTTTTTGATTTGCACCTTTATCTCAGGAAGAATTATGGAATCTACAAAAAAAACCCCTGCAAAAATGGCATTTGCCATGATTGCAGGGTTATTTTCCTTATACATTTTCGGAAGCCTTTGGTTTTCACTGGTGTATCTAAAAGACAGCAGTTTTCTCGGGCTTTTGACAATATTAACAACTTGTGTTTTGCCATTTGTTTTGCCCGATGCACTTAAAATTGCTCTTGCAGTATTTGTGGTGCAAAAAGTATCAAAACACATCGACTTCAGGCGTTAAAAAATTTAATAGCATTCTCTGTGGTTATCCGCACAACCTCGTCATAGGTTGTGCCTTTTATGTCTGCCACCTTTTGTGCAATGTGGCAGACAAGACTGCTGTCATTGCGTTGACCGCGATGCGGTTCGGGCGCCATGTATGGGCAGTCGGTTTCGATAAAAAGCCTGTCAAGAGGTATTATCTGTAATGCTTCAATTGCCCGTCTGGCATTTTTAAAGGTTACAACTCCGGTAAAAGAAATATTAAAGCCCATATCAAGGATTTCCCTTGCGGTTTCGGCACTTCCCGAAAAACAATGGATGACTCCGTTATGAATATCCTTTTCCTTTAAAATCCTGATGCACTCGCCCTTTGAATCTCTGTCATGGATAACAACGGGCATATCAAGTTCCTTTGCAAGGTCAAGCTGAATGCGAAACCACTTTTTTTGAGTTTCGGGGTCGGTATCGTCGTAATGGTAATCAAGACCAATCTCGCCAATAGCAACAACTTTTTTATGGGCCGCCATCTGCCTGATATGGTCAATATCTGCATCGGTCATATCAAAAGTTTCGCTTGGATGAACCCCAACAACAGCACGGATAAAATCGTACTTCTCGGCAAGAGCAATGCTTGCCTCAGAAGACTTAATACACGAGCCAATGTTATTTATAAGCCCGACACCGGCTTGCCTGATTTTTTCAATAATCTCGTCGCGGTCATCGTCAAACATTTCACTGTCAAGATGTGCGTGAGTGTCATAAAGGAACTGCATTGTGTCAATCTCCTATCTGGTTTTCTTAACAAAGGCCTCTATTCGGTTCAGCGCCTCGTTTATATTGTCAAGAGAGTACGCATACGAACAACGGATATGCCCCTCACCCGACTCGCCAAAGGCTGTGCCGGGAACAACTGCAATCTTTTGGTCATAGAGCAGTTTCTCGCAGAAGTCATTAGAGTTAAGCCCTGTGGATTTGATGCAGGGGAATGCGTAGAAAGCCCCCTCCGGCTCAAAACAATCAAGACCGATGGTGTTAAACCCGTTTACAATAAGCTTTCGCCTGTCGTTATATTCCTCACGCATTAATGCAACATCAGCATCGCCGTTTTTCATAGCCTCGATTGCCGCATACTGTGCGGTGGTGGGTGCTGACATAATGCCGTATTGGTGGACCTTGGTCATAGCCGAAATAATTGCAGGATGCCCACAAGCATAGCCAAGACGCCAGCCTGTCATAGCATAAGCCTTTGAAAAACCGCTTACAAGAATGGTACGGTCATACATTCCATCTATTTCTGCAATGGATGTGTGGTGTCTGCCATAGGTAAGTTCTGCATAAATCTCATCACTTACCACCATAATATCGGTACCACGAAGAACATCAGCAATATCCTCCAAATCCTCTCGTGTCATTATTGCACCGGTAGGATTGTTGGGGTATGAAAGAACCAAAAGCTTAGTTTTTGGTGTGATGGCAGCCTTAAGTTCTTCTGCTGTAAGCTTAAAACTGTTTTCTGCCTTTGTTGTTATGGCAACAGGCGTTCCGCCTGCTAAACGAACCAAGGGCTTGTAACAAACGAAGCTTGGTTCGGGAACCAAAACTTCATCACCCGCCTCAACAACTGCGCGGAAAAGCAAGTCAATAGCTTCGCTTCCCCCAACAGTAACAACCGTCTGGCTCATCGGCTCGTAAGAAAGATTAAACCTGCGTTTGAGATAGTTTGAAATTTCGCAGCGAAGCTCCGTCAATCCCTTGTTTGAGGTGTAGTGAGTGTGCCCTTTCTGGAGTGAATATATACCTTCGTCGCGAATATGCCAGGGCGTAACAAAGTCAGGCTCGCCAACGCCAAGGGATATTGCGTCTTTCATTTCGGCAACGATATCAAAGAATTTTCTTATCCCTGACGGTGGAACCTCTTGAACTACCCTGTTTAACATTTTTTCGGGGTTAAAAGTCATTATGAAATTACCTCCCTGTCATCCTCGGCTTCTGCCACAAAAACAACACCGTCATCCTTGTAACATTTGAGGACAAAGTGGGTTGCGGTACTGAGCACCGCTTCCATAGGTGCCAGATGCTCTGACACAAAAAGGGATATATCTTTAAGATTATCACCCTCAACTGTTACCCCAAAGTCATAGCTTCCGCTCATAAGATTGAGACTCTTTACCTCAGGGTACTGATAAATCTGTTGTGCAATACGGTTGAAACCGTTGTTGCGCTGTGGCGTAACCTTAAGTTCAATATATGCGACAACCTTATTTCGGTTTGGAATGTTGTCCCAGTTAATAACCGCACCATAGCCAAGGATGGTGCCGTTTTTTTCAAGGCTGTCAATGGCTTCCGCTGCCTCGGTAGTTGAAATTTCCGCAATGGCGGCGACTTGCTCCAAAGAAAGTTTACAGTTCTTGTGAAGAAGTTCAACGATTTTTTCCAAGTTTTTGATTTCGCTCATAGCAAGTGCCTCCTAAAAAATAAAATTTATTGTCAGCCAAATCCTGAAATTTTTTTGTTCAAAACAGGCTGAATACCGAATTTAAAATGTTATACCAATTTAGTATACCATTTTATTCCCAACAAGTCAACAATTCTTGTTCTAAAATATACAAAGCACTTCAAAAACGATAAAGATTTTGTTTGAAAATATACCCAGGGAGATTATATATAATAGGAAGGAATTTCATTTATCAAAAAACTCAAAAAAGAAGGAAAAAGTACTTGACAAAGGTGGCGGGATGTGGTAATATAAACGAGTTGCGCCGCAGAAGGGAAGCAAGGCTGAAAAAAGTAAAAAAACTTTAAAAAAAATCTTAACAAACAGAAGATGGTGTGATAAGATAGATAGGCTCTCTCGTGAGAGGGAAGAGCAAAACCACAGTAAAAACTGAGGTATGATGTTTGAAAAGTACACAGTGAGAAAAGCGGTAATATTAAGTACGGGTATGTACAGTATTACTACAATT
>JAZNAJ010000089.1:0-4239 GCA_045586445.1 Clostridia bacterium
CCCCTTGTGGGTGATTGGCTTTATGGAAACGGCGATAATGAAAAGGATATTATTTCGCGGCATGCGCTGCATGCAAAGGAAATTAAGTTTTGTCATCCTGTTACAAAAGAGATTATCGTTGTTTCTGCAGAAGTTCCAAATGACATAGAAAAACTTATAAATCTTTAATGAAAAAAATATATTTTTGTTGCAACTTTACAAAAAATTCAAAAAAAGTTCAAATAAAACAAAAAAAGTGTTGACTTATATAAAAAATTTTAGTATTCTTATAATATATCTTTTGTATATTAGATATATACCCTTGGATATACACTAAAGGAGAGTAATATATGTTTGTAAAAGAAGTATTAGTTCAAAACCAGGTAGGATTGCACGCAAGACCTGCTACATTTTTTATCCAGAAAGCTAATGAATATAAATCAAGCATTTGGGTTGAAAAAGACGAAAGAAGAGTCAATGCAAAAAGTTTGCTTGGTGTATTGTCCTTGGGCATTACAAAGGGGCTTACCATCAGCATTATAGCTGAAGGTTCTGATGAAGAAACTGCTGTAAACGATTTGGTTGCACTTATTTCTTCTGATATGGAGTAAGCCTTTTATTTTAATATGACTATTAAAAATGCCTTACAAAAGTAGGGCATTTTTTGTAATTATAGAAGATGCGGAGGTGAATGAAATGCTAAATAATATCAAGGAAAAACTTGCAACACTGCCTTGTTGCCCTGGAGTGTATTTAATGAAGAATGCTGAGGGCGAGATAATATATGTCGGCAAAAGCAAAATTTTAAAAAACAGAGTAAGTCAATACTTTCAAAATTCAGCATCCCATTCACCCAAAACCCGTGCTATGGTAAGCCAAATTGCAGATTTTGAATATATAATTACGGATACCGAAAACGAGGCACTGGCGTTAGAATGCAATTTGATAAAAAAACACAAGCCAAAGTACAATATTCTACTTAAAGATGATAAGCAATATCCGTATTTAAAGATTACCACCCATGAAGACTTTCCGCGAATGTTTTTAACTCGTAAATTAGTCAAGGATGGAAGCACTTATCTTGGCCCGTTTATGACTGTTTTAAATATAAAAGAAGCAGTTGAGGAACTTCGAAAAAACTTTCGTATCAGAAATTGCAATAAATTTATAAGTGAAAATAGTAGAGAATCAAGACCGTGCCTTTATTATCAAATCGGCCAATGCAGTGCCCCGTGCTGCGGAAAAATCAATAAGGAAGATTATAAAAAACTAATAGACCAGGTAGTAGCTGTCTTAAATGGAAAATATAAAAAAATTACCGGTTCGTTGACCGAAAGAATGGAGGAAGCAGCGAAAAATTTAGATTTTGAAAAAGCTGCTATTCTCCGTGACAGAATAAATAATATAAAAACATTTGGCGAAAGACAAAAGGTTTCGTCTTCGTCTAATGGTAATATGGATTTTATAGGCGTTTACAAAGAAAACACAAAATTTTGTGTGCAAGTATTCTATTATCGCGATGGAAACGCTGTAAAGTCTGAATACTTTACATTTGAAGATGAAGAAATTCTTGAAAGTGAAGTGCTAGAGAGCTTTGTAAAGCAATTTTACTTTACGCAAAGCTTTATACCCAGGTCGGTATATATTTCGCATGAAATAGAAGATGTTTCGGGAATTGAGAGCTGGCTCTCGCAGATTTGTGGGCATAAGGTATCTTTTCAAGTCCCTCAAAAGGGTGTAAAAGCGGATACTATGAAGATGGTCTTAAAAAATGCACAGGAATCTCTTTATAAAGAACAATTATTAAAGAACAGAAACGAATCATATCAAAATCGTATGCTTTCTCAATTAAAAGACCTGCTAGGACTCAACAAAACCCCAATTCGTATAGAATCTTATGACATTTCAAATTTTTCAGGAAGTTCATCAATTGGTGTACAGATTGTTTATGAAAATGCTGCCCCCAATAAAAAACTATACCGAAAATTCAATGTAAAAACAGTACAAGGTGCTGATGATTATCAAAGCATGCAGGAAGTTATCAGCCGCAGAATTAATGAAGCATATAAAGAAGAAGATATGTTTAAAAACGGCGAGTTAGAAAGTGATAAAATAAGATTTTTGCCCTTGCCTGACCTTATTTTGCTGGATGGAGGAAAGGGACATGTATCCGCGGTAAAGGCAGTTCTTGATATGTTTGGTGAGGATATACCTCTTTTTGGTTTGGTTAAAGACGATTCTCATAAAACCAGAGGAATAACCGACGGCAATTCAGAAATTATACTTGATAAACATTCTGAAATATACAAATTTTTGGCTTGTATGCAAGATGAAGTTCACCGATACGCAATTACTGCTTGCAGAAAACGACACGAAAAATCAAATATAAAATCACAACTTGAAGAAATTCCTGGTGTCGGACCAAACACAAGAAAAAAGCTTTTAACTCAATTTGGCGGACTAAAAGGAGTAAAAAAAGCCTCTCTTGACGAATTGACAAAAGTTGTCACTACCAAAACTGCAGAAAACATTTTGAAATATTTTGAAGAAAACAAGTAAAGGAATATTTTTATGGGTGTTATTATTGACAAAAATATTAATAATAATGTACTTTCAGAGCTTAAAAAGTTGGGTATAAATTATTATAAATCCTTTGATATTGAATATTTATACAAGCCGGTCAACACGCACCCTGATATGCAAATACATTTTTTTGACAACAAAACGGCAATCGTTGCTCCCATTGCGTACGAGCATTACAAAGCTATTTTGCCGAACTCTGTAAAGTTGATAAAAGGGACGAAGAACCCCAATAGAACATATCCTGGAGATTGTGCATATAATATAGCAAAAATGGGCAAAAAAATCATAGGAAACCTATCATACACAGACCCCAAAATAATAGAAGTGTATTCTGATGCGAAATATAAATTTATCAATGTAAAACAAGGCTATACAAAATGTAATTTATGTATAATTGACGATAATTCGGCGATAACGGAGGATGAGGGCATCTATAAATCGCTTTGCGATGCTTCAGTTGATGTTCTGCTTATAAAAAGCGGATGTGTTTCGCTAAGTGGCTTTGACAGAGGATTCATAGGTGGTGCATCGGGTATGATTGATTCAAATACTGTTTTATTTTGTGGGAATTTAAGAGAACATCCCGACTATATATCTATAAAAAGTTTTATTGTATCAAAATCAGTTGACATAAAATATTTATCGTCAACTAAATTGTGCGATTATGGGAGTTTGTTGTATTTTGACGGGGGTTTTTAAATGATTTGAGTGCAGAAAGTAGGAGGATGAATTGGATAAAGCCCTTGACAGTGAAAAATGCCTTACATTTCTTCAAAAAAAATCTTCATCCCTGAAGATGAGTAAAAAACTTATTCTGACATCAAAATTTCCGTTGGACAAATTAATAAAAAGTTTACTTGAGTTGATTTCATATAGGGATATCATTTGTATTTATACAGATGATAATAACATACTGGGCAAGCATTATTTTTATATTCAAACCAGAAAAAACTTGCCTACAGAAGATATTGCTGCAAAAATATCAGATTGGATATTGGAAACATATGAAGAATATGTCTTAACAGATACCCTTAAAGACGAATTTATTTTTTTTGAGCAAGATAATATCTATGAAATCCTTGAAAAAGCTCGAAATTCCATAAAAATTTTCTATAAGTTTTATTACAAATATGTAATTGTTAAAAAAATAACAAGTTTTTTAAATTCCAATAATAAAATATATTTAGACGGATTTGTAATGTTTAGATTAACAGAGTATCGCCGGTTGGCAGAAATGGTAATTTGTGATGCGATTGACCAGTTAATGGCCGAAAAGGAGTATGATGAGTTTATAAAACTGCTCAAAGAATATATTTCAGATGCAACCCCGTCAATTGTTTTGCTTCATATAAAGGTTAATGATAATGGTAGCTTTTCGCTATTTAATTTTAAAAAATCACAAATTATGTTCGCAGAAGAAAATGTGTATGGGTGCAGGAATATATTCAGCAATACAAATGAATTGTTAAATATAATAATTTCTATTGTACCAAAGCGAATTATCTGGCATAACAATTTGATGGTAAATAATTGGGAATTAATAAATACCCTCGAGTTACTTTTTGAAGATAAGTTTGCAATTTGCAAAGGTTGTGATTTATGTTTAGCAAAAGATAATGAATAATTTTTTTAAAATATGCTTGCAATAATAAGAAGAATATGTTATAATTTCAATAT
>JAZNAJ010000090.1:0-2360 GCA_045586445.1 Clostridia bacterium
AGCAGGTGCTATGATTTATGTAGTTGTAGAAGAATTAATTCCCGAGAGTCAAACTAATGACAATAAAGATTTTATGGCAATTTGTACATTAATTGGTTTTTGTATAATGATGAGTTTAGATGTTTTATTAGGTTAAATGAATAATATTAAATTTTATATTTTTTTCGTCACTTTTTTGTGAAGTGAATCGTGCCTAAAATGAAAGCGTATTTTTATGACTTTTGGTGACAGTTTTTCAGTTCACTTATTTTTAAAAATACAACAAATGGTGTATTTTGGCTATATTATACATCATTTGTTGTATTATGTCAATAATAAATATCGATATTGGAGGAAATTATTATGGCGTATTACAGACGGCTTAAAGATTTAAGAGAGGACCACGATTTAACACAAAAACAGCTTGTGAAAATTCTTGACATACACAAGACCACCTACACAAACTATGAGCAAGGAAAGAGGGAAATCCCCTTTGAGCTTGTAATCCGTCTTGCAAAGCTATATAATGTTTCTCTTGACTATATTGCAGAATTAATTCCAACACCTACAAAAATTTTTAAATGAAAAAACGAGCGATAGTTTTTTAAATCTTATCCCTCGTTTTTACCCGGTATATGTTTTTTATCTTTTTGTAATTGGACTTTAAGGTTATCCAAATTCTCGAATGCTTGTATTTCCCTGAGGTATTTCAAAAACTCAACTTCGATTTTCTTACCATATATATCGCCTTTAAAATCAGATATATATGTTTCAACATTACTCTCGGCAACACCAACCGTCGGCTTTGCACCGATATTTGTTATCCCCCAGAACACCTGTGAATCAAAATTAACACGGGAAAGATACACGCCGTCCTTTGGCAGAACCTGGGTTTGGGGCAACGATATATTGGCAGTCGGGAAGCCCAAATTTCTGCCTATCCCCTTGCCGTGAATTACCTCGCCCGCTATAGAGTATGGCCGCGACATATATTTTGCAGCCTCCTCCATCTTGCCCTGAATAATAAGTTCACGGATTCTGCTGCTGGAAACCACACCGTCAATATAAAGGCACTCCACAATTTCCGTTTCTATCCCGCAGTCATTACATTCATCAACAAGGCGATTGCTGTCGCCCTCTGCCATATACCCAAACCGATAATTATCGCCCGCAAATACCTTTTGGGCAGAATACCGATCTTTGATGTATTTTGTCACAAATTGTTGGCAATCGATTTTGCGGAATTGTCCGTCAAATGTTTCAATCACAACCGCATCAACGCCACAGTCTTCCAGAATTTTTAAGCGTTTTGCAAGGGAATTAATTGCCAATTTGTTTATAGGGACATCAAAAATCTGCACCAGCGACACAAGGTTGTTGGCTTTTGCGAAATCTACCGCCCTTCCTATCACTTTGAGGTGTCCTTTGTGAATAGCATCAAAGGAGCCCAACGCGACAGCCGTTTTTGAGGGCAGATACTTCTTAAGTTCTGAACTGTTTGCAACTATCATAATATTCTTTCAAGGCTATTGTTTGTTGCCTTGACTCCCATCGTAAAAGGTTTTTAAAATTTCCAATTGTTCTTCACCTTGACGGGCAATTACCAAAAATTCATTCTTTTCGTCAAATACCCGATAAGTTTTGCCAAGTTCAAGTCCGTCAACAGTTATGGCGATGCCATACCGCACTCTTTTTGCGTTTTTTTCAGCAAGAACAATCCTTGGATATTCAGGCATAGCATCCTCCACCGCAACAAAAAAACTCATATCATTTTTGCTCAGCATGGACTCGATTTCTTCCAGCGTGTACGCCTGGTCAATTGAAAATCTGCCCGATTTTGTTCGGGTAAGTGCGGACATATAACCGCCACAACCAAGTGCCTTGCCAATGTCCTCGCAAAGGGTCCGTATATATGTACCTTTTGTACAATCGACAAGCATTGTAACTGTGTTCTTATCCAAATCAATCGCCTTGATTTGGATATTTTTGATTGTTATCTTTCTTGCTTTGCGTTCCACGGTTTTGCCCTCACGGGCAAGTTCATAGAGTTTTTTCCCATCAATTTTTATTGCAGAATACATAGGCGGTATTTGTTCTATTTCGCCTATAAAACTTTCTGCCGCAGCACAGATTTCTTCCTTTGTGACATTGACATCAAACCGTTTCAGTACCTCGCCGCTTTTGTCCTGAGTGTCGGTTATGGCACCCAGGGTCAACTCTGCAAGGTACTGCTTGTCGGTTGCCGTCAAAAGTTCGGCAAGTTTTGTGCCCTTGCCTATGCACATGGGCAAAACTCCCGACGCATCAGGGTCAAGTGTCCCTGTATGTCCGATTTTTTTTATATTAAGAAGTTTCCTCAATCGATATACAACATCATGAGA
>JAZNAJ010000091.1:0-2297 GCA_045586445.1 Clostridia bacterium
ATATGCTTGCGATATTCGGCAAGCGTAGTTGCACCGATAACCTGAATTTCACCTCTTGCAAGAGAGGGTTTGAGAATGTTTGCGGCATCTACTGCACCCTCTGCCGAGCCTGCACCGATAAGCGTATGAAGCTCATCAATAAACAGTATCACGTTGCCGCATTTGGAGACCTCTTCGAGTGCGGCTTTTATACGCTCCTCAAAGTCACCTCTGTACTTCGTGCCTGCAACCATTCCCGTAAGGTCAAGCGAAACGATACGCTTATCGGCAAGAGTTTCGGGCACTTCGCCTGCAACTATTTTTAGTGCAAGCCCCTCTGCTATTGCGGTTTTACCCACACCGGGCTCACCAAGAAGCACCGGATTATTTTTAGTACGACGGTTAAGAATCTGAGAAACTCTTGCCATCTCAGCATCTCTGCCGATTACACGGTCAATTTCGCCGTTTTTTGCCTTTTGTGTAAGGTTTGTTCCGTACATATTAAGGAATTTGCGACCGTTATCTTTTTTGTTCTTTTTTTGTTCTTTAGCATTGCTTGGAGCCTCTGAATTATTTTCCTCTGAGCCGGGTTTGCCACCAAACATATTTGACAAAAAGGAAAGGGGTGATTTTTTTGTTGCTCCGCCGTCTTCACTGTCATCAAATTCCCCGACTTCACCAAACATTTCGACAAACATACTGGGGTCAAACTCTCCGGATTCGCTCATATCCTGCATCATTCGCAGGGATTCATTGTTCATATTATCAAATTCTTCAGGACTAATGCCAAGATTTTTAATCATATCCGTTACTGCACCAATATTGAGTTCCTTGGCACAGGAAAGACAGTAGCCCTCATTAAGTTGTTTTCCATCGGGGTCTATTCTGTTAATAAAAACGACCGCCATATTTTTTTTACATCTCACACAGAGCATATATTACCTCCGCAATTATATCTTTTATTGTAATAGTATTGATAGAATTAAACACAGTATATTAAAAGTATATCATAAAGGTTTGGTTAATTCAATGATTTTTTTGTTTAAAAAGAAAAAAGTAACGAAAAAGTTATCAAAAATTCAAGGAATTTTCATAAATTACTTTACAAAAGACAAATTTTCCTGTAAAATAAATAAGAATGTGTTTTAAATGAAATTTTACATATATTCAGGAGGTAACGAAATGTACGACAAGGTATCAACCGATTTGTCCTTTGTGGACAGAGAAAAAGCAATCGTTGAATTTTGGAAGGATAACGATATATTTAAAAAGAGCATCAAAAATCGCGAAGGCGGAGAAATATTTACTTTTTTTGATGGCCCGCCCACTGCAAACGGAAAGCCACATATTGGGCATGTTTTGACTCGTGTTATAAAGGACCTTATTCCTCGTTATCGCACAATGAAAGGTTACAGTGTTCAGCGTAAGGCGGGTTGGGATACACATGGACTTCCGGTTGAACTTGAGGTTGAAAAACAACTTGGAATAAGCGGAAAACCCCAAATTGAAAATTACGGAATTGAAGATTTTGTTAAAAAATGTAAGGACAGCGTTTTCACATATCAGAGCGAGTGGGAGGAAATGAGCGACCGCGTTGGCTTTTGGGCTGATATGGAAAACCCATATGTTACCTACCATAATGACTATATCGAGTCTGTTTGGTGGGCACTTAAACAGATTTGGGATAAAAAGCTTCTTTACAAGGGCCACAAGATTATGCCATACTGTCCTCGTTGCGGAACTTCACTTTCCAGCCACGAGGTTGCACAAGGTTACAAAGATGTCAAAGAAGCATCTCTTATTGCTAAGTTTATTGTTAAGGGTAAGACTAATGAATATATCCTGGCATGGACAACCACTCCATGGACACTTCCCTCAAATGTGGCACTTTGCGTAAATCCTCATGAGACCTATGTTAAAATCAAGTGTGGCGAGGAATCCTTTATCTTAGCGGAAGCACTTTTGGATACTGTTATAAAGAACGAATATACAGTTCTTGAAAAGTATGTTGGCACAGACCTTTGCGGTCTTGAATACGAGCCACTCTTTAATTTTGCAAAGCCCGATAAAAAGGCTTACTTTGTTGTAGCAGACAACTATGTTACAATGAGCGATGGTACAGGTATAGTTCACATTGCACCTGCTTTTGGTGAAGATGACTCGCGAGTTGGTAAAGAAAACGACCTTCCGTTTGTTAATCTTGTTAACCCTCAGGGTAAATTTGTTGACGCAGTTGAGCCTTGGAAGGGTATGTTTGTTAAAGATGTAGACAAGCTTGTTATCCGCGACCTTCGTGACCGTGGTCAGTTGTTTGATGT
>JAZNAJ010000092.1:0-2297 GCA_045586445.1 Clostridia bacterium
ATAATCGTGAGCCTCTTCCTTTGAACGAAGCGGAAGGCTTGTTCCCGATGCATCATCCCAGCGACGAGTTTCCTGCTCAACAACTCCGCCCTTTTCAAGAATTTCGGTTTGTCTTTTAATTTCGTATTCAATGCCTTTTATTGCACCACTGAAGGTGTTTACATTTTTCATTTCAGTTCTAACGCCAAATTCTTTTTGTCCCTCAGGGCGAAGCGAAACATTGACATCACACCTGAGCGAACCCTCCTGCATTTTACAGTCGGAAACGCCTATATACTGCAGTATTGCCTTAAGTGTATCAAGATATTCTCTTGCATCCGCGCTGGAACGCATATCCGGCTCGGATACAATTTCTATAAGAGGTACACCACATCTGTTATAATCAAGAAGCGTTTTTCCCTCAACAGCATCGTGTATAGATTTACCAGCGTCTTCTTCAATATGAATTCTTGTGACGCCAATCCTTTTTTTCTCACCGTCAACAACAATATCTATTCCTCCGTTAACACAGAGCGGAAGGTCAAACTGAGAAATCTGGTATGCTTTTGGCAGGTCCGGGTAGAAATAGTTTTTTCTATCCTGCTTACTTGATCTTGTAATATCACAATCCATTGCAAGACCCGCTTTAATAGCATAATCAACAACTTTTCCGTTTAAAACAGGCAAACTTCCGGGCATACCGGTACAAACAGGACAGCAATGAGAGTTGATTTCACCGCCAAACTTATTTTTACATCCACAGTATATTTTTGTATCGGTAGAAAGCTCTGCATGAACTTCTATACCAATTACCGGTTCATATCTCATTATTTTCTGCCCCCTTTCTGAATAACGCTAGCAATATTTAGAAGTAATTCTTCTTCAAATGGTTTTCCCATTAGCTGAAGTCCTATCGGCATTTTATCCGAACCTTCGCCGCAAGGTACAGAAATTGCCGGAATACCCGTTATATTAGCTGAAACTGTACAAAGGTCATTTGCATACATTTCAACCGGATCTGAAAGCTTTTCGCCAAGTTTAAAAGCCGTTGTGGAATAAACCGGGCTAGCTATTACATCAAATTTTTCAAACACTTCATCATAATTTTTCTTAAGTAAGCCGCGCACCTGCTGTGCCTTTTTATAATATGCATCATAATAACCTGACGACAAAGCATATGTTCCTATCATTATACGGCGTTTAACCTCTTTGCCAAATCCCTCGCCGCGAGTTTTTCGGTACATATCAGTTATATCATCAAATTTTTCAGCCCTAAAGCCATATTTAACGCCGTCATATCTTGCAAGGTTAGAGCTTGCTTCAGCCGATGAGATAATATAATAAGCTGCCAAAGCATAATCAGCTACCGGAAGGCTTATTTCTGTAACTGTAGCCCCAAGAGTTTCAAGATATTCAATCGCTTCTTTTGTTTTTTCAAGAACATCTTTGCTTGCACCTGCAAAATATTCTTTTGGAAGCGCAATTTTAAGTCCTTTTATATCATTTTCAAGCTTTGCAGTATAATCAGGACGGGCAATATCAAGCGATGTGGAGTCCATACTGTCATGAGAAGAAATAATATTCATAACAAGAGCAGCATCTTTAGCGTCTTTTGTTATAGGCCCAATTTGGTCAAGCGAGGAGGCAAAAGCTACAAGACCAAACCGGCTTACCATACCATATGTGGGTTTAAGTCCGGTAACGCCGCAGAATGACGCTGGCTGACGAACACTTCCGCCTGTATCACTGCCTATTGCAAAATATGCCATATCAGCTGCAACAACAGCCGCACTGCCGCCACTTGAACCGCCCGGAACACAATCTGTGTTTCTAGGATTGCGAACCGGTCCGAAATAGGATGTTTCGTTTGATGCCCCCATTGCAAATTCATCCATATTTGTTTTGCCGATAAGTACACAGTCTGCCTCGTCAAGCTTTTTTGTAACAAAGGCATCGTACGGTGGTTTGAAATTATAAAGCATTTTAGAAGCACAGGTAGTAAGTATATTTTTTGTACATATGTTATCTTTCATTGCATAAGGTACACCTGCAAGCGGAGAAAGTTTTTCTCCTGCAGCAATTTTAGCATCTACTTCTGCCGCTTTTTTGAGTGCTTCTTCCTCACATATTGTGATATAACCGTTAATGGTGCCGTTCATAGATTTTGCGTGCTGAAGAGTAAGTTTTGTAACTTCAACGGAGGAAATTTCTTTATTTTTAATTTTTTCGGCAATTTCCCATGCCGTAAGTGATAAATAATTCATATTACTTCCTCCTTATTCAACAATTCTCGGCACAGCAAAGCAACCTGCTTGCTT
>JAZNAJ010000093.1:0-20079 GCA_045586445.1 Clostridia bacterium
CTACGATCCGACTTTGTTTCATACAGATTCTCTCAGTGGGATCCTGAAGATAAAGAAAAATATATCGGAACTCAGGAACAATGGGATGAGGCTCAGGATACAATGAAGAAAATCCTTGACCATTTGGAAATCCCTTACAAGGTTGGCATAGGGGAAGCGGCGTTCTACGGACCAAAGCTTGATATCCAGATTAAGAATGTATTTGGAAAAGAAGATACTCTTATCACAATTCAAATTGACCAGATGCTTGCTGAAAAGTTTGGCATGGAATATATTGACAAGGATGGTTCAAAGAAGAATCCTTATATAATCCACAGAACATCAATAGGATGCTATGAAAGAACACTTGCCCTTTTGATTGAAAAGTATGCGGGGGCTTTCCCTGCGTGGCTGGCGCCTACACAGGTTAAGATTTTGCCTATTTCGGATAATTACAGAGATTATGCAGATAAGGTGTTCTATGAACTCAAGGACAAGGGCTTCCGCGTTGAACTTGATGACAGAAGTGAAAAGATAGGCTACAAAATCCGTGAAGCACAGCTTGAAAAGATTCCTTATATGCTTATTGCAGGTGAAAAGGAAATGGGCGAAGGAACTGTTTCGGTTCGTTCACGCAAGAATGGTGATTTGGGTGCGATGACTTTAGAAGCATTTGCCAAGTTGCTAAAGGAAGAAGTTGACAACAAGATTATATAACCGAAACAAAAAGAAGAGGATGTTAAAAGACCTTATAAAAAATGAGGTTGTAAAAAGTGTACTATTAAAAACAAAAGGAGTTCTTGCGAACTCCTTTTTGTTATTTCAGGAACTTAATAATATCCCCATAAGACAATGCCGGCCTTGTACTTACAAAATCTCTTCGATGTGAAGCCCTTCTTTGTGGGGTATATGTTCTACCAACTTTGAAAACATAATAAACTCACCAAAAAAATTAGTTTTTTGTTTCATCTTAGCAAAGACTTTCGATTGAGCAAGCGAGATTTCCAGTTGTTCAATGTCATCGGTGCTGATGGTAAGGGATGCCCAAGTACTGTAACTTTCCCACTCGTTTTCAACATCAATAAGCTTTTTTTCGACTTCCTCCCATTTGTCCTGCTCTGCCAGATTTTTTATTTGGGTATTTTTTTCGTTCAATGACTCACCCATCCTTGACATCACAAAGGTATGCACCCCCACAAATATACATATTACCAAAAAAATTAAAATTGCGGACCAAAGAATTTTCATTTGTCAAATCCTTTCTCGTCTTTATTAATGATTACCGTCTTTCCGTTTCGGGATGCCGTCATACAAAAAACTTCCGAAATCCCCGATATTTTTTGTGCCGCCAGCTTCTTCTGAAGCCATTTTTCGTCAAATCCTAAAATTTTCAGGTTGTGGGTATTGAGCTTTCCGTTGTCAATCAATATATAGCTCAGCTGTGTTGCCTCGGCCTTTAAATTCATATCTGATACATTAACTGTGCGATTTTGACTGTTTGGGATAACGCTTACATTACCATTTGTTTCCATAATAACAAAATCTACCTCTGCAAGGCTGGTTGCACCTGTGTTCCTTATACACTCCATCAAATCGTGCAGGTTAAATCGTTGCCGCTCCATCTCTGCCTGATTTATTTTGCCTTTTTCATAAAACACACTGGGAGTACCAAAAAACACCTTTCTTGCTCCAAAACTTTTGTATGCTGTGAATGAAATTACTATTTCCAATATAACAAGCAAGAATATTGCTATAAGACTGTTGATAAGTGGCTCAGAAACATTCTGTATAGGTAGCGCCGCAACCTCTGATATGATAATTGTTACCACCAGTTCTGACGGCTCAAGTTCACCTATCTGGCGTTTCCCCAACATTCTTAGTGTAATAACAACAAAAACATACACTATTATTGTCCGGATAAAGGTTGTAAACACCAACATTCCTCCCTTAACTTTTTTGATTAATTAAAATTATTACCAAATTGTGAAAATTTATGTATTGTAACCAATACAGACCTCAGACATATAATGATATGAAAAAACAAAGCAAGGAGTGATGTAAATGGCACAATCAAACAATATGGGTACAGGTTTTTTAGTGCTTCAGGTATACACCGCAGACCAGACACTTCCTATTGAAGGGGCACATATACTTGTTACCCGAAACACAGGCACAGGTGAGGAATTGGTAAAGGTTATGCAAACCAATCGCAGCGGCAAAACCGAGCCTTTGGAGCTTGCCGCTCCGTCTGCGGCAAATTCCCTTAGTCCGGGTGGCGAAAACCGCTACTACAATTACAATATACGGGTTGATTATCCCGGATATTATACTATGGAGAACCTGAATGTCCCCATCTTTGACGGGCAAACCGCCATACAACCCATAGCCCTTATCCCTTTGCCCGCCGATGAAGAACAGGGGAAAAAGATTAGTGTTGTTGAAAGAGAGCCGAATTTATAAGAGAGGTGATTTTTTGTGATAGGCAGACCATATATTCCAGCCACCATAACCGTACATCTGGGAAGCCCCGATTCGGATGCCGAGAATGTAACCGTCAGCTTTGCAGACTACATAAAGAATGTTGCTTCCAGCGAAATATTTCCCACCTGGCCCGAAAACGCACTGAGGGCGAATATTTATGCACAAATTTCCTATGCCTTGAACCGGGTTTACACCGAATGGTATCGGTCGCGAGGCTATGACTTTGACATTACCAACTCCACAGCCTTTGACCAGTCTTTTGTGAAAAATCGCGATATATTTGAAAATGTAAGTCGCATAGTAGACGAGATATTTAATGATTATATTCGCCGACAAGGTAGCATCGAACCACTTTTTGCCGCCTTTTGTGATGGGCGCGAGGTTATGTGCGACGGGCTTTCACAATGGGGAAGTGTTGACCTTGCTAATCAAGGACTTACACCATACGAGATTTTAACAAATTACTATGGCAACGATATTGAACTGGTGCGTGATGCTCCCGTACAAAATATTTCCGAATCTTATCCCGGCACAGCTTTGTCTGTGGGGAGTTCGGGACTTGATGTCCGCACAATACAAACTCAGCTTAATCGCATTTCCAAGGATTATCCTTCTATTCCAAAGATTCCGCAGACGGATGGGGTTTTTGGAATGAACACCGAAAACGCTGTCAGGGAATTTCAACGCATCTTCAATCTGAACGTTGACGGAATTATAGGCAAAGCTACCTGGTACAAAATAAAGTATATATTCGTTGCCGTTACCAACCTGGCAGAATTAAATTCTGAAGGCATCCGGCTTGAGGATATCCCCAAACAGTTTGTTTCGGACATAAGGCTTGGTGATGTGGGAAATCCTGTACGGGTCCTGCAATATTATCTTTCTTTTATTGCAGCCTACAATTCTGCCGTGTCTGCACCGGCTATTGACGGCACATTTGGGCAGGCAACACTTGCATCTGTCAAAGAATTTCAGGGCGCATACGGACTTGACCAAAGCGGCATTGTTGACGAACAAACCTGGAATAAGCTGAACGAGGTTTATCTTGGGATAATAGCAAGCAATCCGCCACAGTTTTTGGCAAACGAGCCTGTTCCTTATCCCGGAACACCACTTCGTATTGGCAGCAGCGGTGAAGCAGTAAGAGTTCTGCAACAGCGACTTAACTTTATTTCAGAGTTTTTTGATAATATTACCCCTGTCGAAGAAACCGGATACTTTGGCGAGCAAACTCAAGCCTCTGTAAACTCATTCCTTCGGGATGTGGGCTTGCCCGAAAGGGGTTTTGTCGGACCGGGTGCATGGAAACAGATTGAAGATACTTACTTCAATCTTATGAATGGAGATATGAAGACCTCCGGTCAATATTCAGGAAATTAATTATATATACAGAATGGAGATATTTATATGAATGACAGAACATATTATTCGGCTCGCGACGAGGCTGCAAATACTTATGAAATCCAAAGTTTTTTGAGATATATTTCACGGTATGTTGACGGAATCCCAGCGATTGTTCCCGACGGGATATACGGGCCTGAAACCCGTGATGCTGTAAAAGCATTTCAGGCCAAGGTTGGTTTGCCACCCACAGGAGAACTGGATTTTGAAACATGGACAGAAATTGTTCTTACCTATGACAGTTTAAGGAGTCAGCACAAACTTCCCCAGCGGATATCCGCATACCCTTTGGAAATTCCTTTTTTGAAAGAAGGCGACAACTTCGAAGAGATTTATCTTTTGCAGATAATGCTTCGACGCATTGCCAAAATTTTCAGCAATATAACCATGCCCGACCTGACAGGAGTTTATGATAAAAAAACTGTTCAGGCGGTAAACGAATTTGGAAGACTATACGGAAAGGATGCCCGGGGCAATCTTGACCGCGAGCTTTGGAACGCCCTTACCAACACTTACAACTCCTTTACCCACAATGTATAGGTTGACAATCCTTTTGTGGTTTGGTACAATAAACTAATCTACAAAACGGAGGACATGGCATATGCGAATGAGAAGAAAAAAACACAGAGAAGAACGCATTGAAAACTGCTTGGATATAGTTATAAAAGATATTTTTGAATATAAAAGCGACTTAACCCGTATATTTGAGGATACTGCACCGCTTCACCTTGAAATCGGTTGTGGCAAGGGTGGGTTTATAAGCACTATTGCCGAGCTTAACCCCAATATAAATTACATCGCCTTTGAAAAGAATCTTGATGTACTTGTCCTTGCTATGGAAAAGGTGAAGAACAAATCCTTGACGAATGTAAAATTTGTGGCGGGGGATGCGGAATGCCTTGGGCAGCTTGATGCCCAAGACAGCGTTGAAAGACTGTATATAAACTTTTGCGACCCCTGGCACAAGTGGGGGCATCGCAAAAGACGCCTTACCTATGAACGATATCTTGCAATGTATAAACGGTTGATGAAGGATTGTGGCGAAATTCACTTCAAAACCGACAACGCACCGCTTTTTGAATTTTCACTGAACTCCTTCTTGGATTTTGGAATGAAATTAAAAAACATTACCCTCGACCTGCATAACAGCAAGTTTGAAGGTAATGTTATGACCGAATATGAAAAATTGTTTTCCGAAAAAGGCCAGCCCATCTACAGATGCGAGGCTACATTTGGTAATGCTTGTGACGCTTGCGTTCAAAAATAACAGGGGTTACAAATACAATTGAAAAAATCAACAGGTCTGTCAAAAGAACCGATATGAAGGCATAGTCTATATTAAGTCGTGGTTCAAGAAATCTTGTGGGCAAAAATGTCCACATATACATAGAAAACCTGTACTTATATGCAATTGCAGACACAATACAATACAATACAGTCGACACCAAAGTTGGAATATAATAGCATATCTTACTGTTTGAATCGTCATAGAGTTTCAACCAGCCTGCGTGCAAAAAATATAGGAAGAAAACCAGTGCTGCTGAGTTAAGAACAAAGCAAACAAAGGCATCACCCATGGCCAAGTCGCTATATATCATAAGGGCAAAAACAACTGAGCAAGCTATGCTGAGAGCAAATGTCTTCAGTATTTCAATTAGTGTTCGGATTAATATTTGCATTGTATATAAAATTCCCTTCATTATTGATTGATTTGAGTAACACTTTACCCATTTTAACATATTTATATTTAATATTCAAGAGAAAATGCGGATTTCTTGTAAAATTATTTTAAAAAATGTGTTGACAAACCAAATTCTATGTGTTAAAATACCAAGGTAAAGCAGAAGGTCCGCTTCTCCCCTTAGCGTTCAGCAAAAGGGCAAAATCTTAAATTTTTTAGATTATTTATGGTGCGGAGCTTTATGCTGCCGCACTTTTTATTGAGTGCAAACTATTTTGGAGGTGTTTAAGTATAGCTAAGCAAGAGTTGATGATTAACGAAGAAATCAAAGACAAAGAAGTTCGTCTTATTGGACCTGATGGTGCACAACTTGGCGTTGTTTCCTCTAAGGAAGCGCAAAAATTGGCCGACGAGCACAATCTTGACCTTGTAAAAATTGCTCCTCAGGCAAAGCCACCCGTATGTCGGATTATGGACTACGGCAAGCACAAGTTTGAGCTTGCAAAGAGAGAAAAAGAGGCCAGGAAAAATCAAAAGGTCATCAGCATCAAGGAAGTTCGCCTGAGTCCCAACATTGACGAACATGATTTCAACACAAAGGTTAATCAAGGGATTAAGTTTTTAAAAGCCGGCGACAAGGTTAAGGTTTCGGTTCGGTTCAGAGGCCGTGAGATTACTCACAGTGCCAGCGGAAGAGATCTTCTGCTGAAAGTTAAGGACCAGATGGCTGAAGTTGGCGTTGTCGAAAAGGACATCAAACTCGAGGGAAGAAGCATGGCTATGTTTGTATCACCCAAGAAAGCATAAAAGCTCAGGTTCACTATTTGGACAAAAGCTTTCAAAACTTTATTTATGGAAGGAGAAAGAAAGATGCCGAAAATTAAGACACATAAAGGCTCTGCAAAACGCTTTGGCGTTACAAAGAATGGTAAAATCAAAAGAGGAAAGGCATACAGAAGCCACATCCTTAACAAGAAGTCAACAAAGAGAAAGAGAAAGCTCAGAAAGAGCGGTTACCTCTCAACAGCAAATGCTGCTACAATCAGAAGTATGATTCCTTACAAATAAGGAACATTCTCCCATTGACGAGAGAAAAAACACAGTTTCTGTGCAAAAATTACTTGCGGATTTCCGCATAACGGATTTATTTGAAAGGAGTCTTTAGATATGGCAAGAGTTAAAGGTGCTATGAACACCAGAAAAAGACATAAGAAAATATTGAAATTAGCTAAAGGATACAGAGGTGCGAAAAGTAAGCTCTTCAGAACAGCAAATCAGGCTGTTATGAAGTCGCTCAGCTACGCATACCGTGACAGAAAGCAAAAGAAGAGAAACTTCAGACAGCTTTGGATTGCAAGAATCAACGCTGCTGCAAGAATGAACGGTATCAGCTATAGCAAGTTTATGAACGGGCTTAAGAACAATGGCATTGAAATCAACAGAAAGATGCTTGCAGAAATCGCAGTATCTGACCCTGCCGCTTTCACAAAGCTGGTTGAAAAGGTTAAATAATGAATCTTTTAAAAAGTTATATCACGCGTGCGTGATATAACTTTTTCGCACATAAGATATTTTTTAATACGGAGAATATTATGGTATATAATATATCAAGTAAAGAAAACAAAATTGTCAAATTTGCAAAACAACTCAAACGCAAATCTTCACGCATTGAATTGGGTCAGTTTATTGCAGAGGGCAAAAAGATTGTTATGGAGGCTTTGGAATATGCTCCTGATAAGATTCATAGCATTATTGTATCAGAATCCTTCTTTAAAGACAATCAAGACCTTGCCAAATCCCTTGAAAAGGTCTGCGACAAAATCTATGTTGTTCCGCAAAATATATTTGACGATATATCCGATACCGATACGCCCCAGGGCATTCTTGCAGTTTTAAACATGAACCTGCAGGATTTTGCACCAGACCTCGAAACTCACGAAATTCTTGTATTGGATGGGATTTCAGAGCCGGGCAATATGGGCACTGTCATACGCACAGCTGAAGCCTTGGGTTTTGATGGAATTTATCTTATGAAGGGTTGTACCGATATTTATTCACCCAAAACCGTTCGGTCAACTATGGGGTCTATATTCCGAATGAAATTCAGAAGCAACTGTTCTGTCCAAGATATAGATGACCTTAAAAACAATGGGTTTTCGATCATATCAACAACCCCAAATGGTGAATTAAGCCTTGAAGATTTCACTTCGCCCCAAAATATAGCGGTAGTTATCGGCAACGAAGCTCACGGTGTATGCGATGAAATCTTAAAAATTTCTGACTACAGGGTTAAAATTACAATGTCAGGTATGGCAGAATCCCTGAATGCCGGTGTTGCTGCCGGGATAGTTATGCATTGGCTGAAAAGCCGTTAATGATTAATTTTACATTGGATATCAAAATGTGGAATGGAGATTGTTTATGGATGCTTTAGATGAATTATGGCTGCACAATATTTGCAAGTTTGAGCCTGATTTGGCAGTTAAAATGGCACCATTGTTTGGAAGAAAGTCCTTTTCTTTTAAATCAAGTGCCGCTGAACAACAAATGCTTCGCGATATTGGGATATCAGGCGAAATAGCCAAGAGATTTTCTGACCCTGAGGTTTTTCATGAAGTGCATGCAATCGTGGACTACTGCAACGACAATTCCATACGAATCCTCACCATGGATTCTCCTGAATATCCCAAACGGCTGAAGAATATTAATCTTCCACCAAGGATTTTGTTTGTCAAGGGTGCCCCCCTTGACATTGACAGTTATGTTGGTATCTCGATTGTAGGTTCGCGCAGACCCACCGACCACGGCAAGAGTTTTGCCAGAATTCTGGGCAAAACTCTCGCCAATAACAATATCACTGTAATAAGCGGTATGGCGGAGGGTATTGATGGTCAGGCGCACATGGGCGCACTTGACGCAAAAGGCAAGACCGTTGCCGTACTTGCCGGAAGTGTTGACGAAATTTATCCAAAATGCCACGAACGACTGTATTACAACATCTTGGCAAATGGCGGAACTATCGTTTCAGAACGCCCGCCTAAAACTCCTGTGAGAAGATACTTTTATCAGCAACGCAACCGCATAGTCACAGGGCTTTCCTGCGGGACAATCATTGTAGAGGGCAAAAATGTCAGTGGCACAGCCATTAGTGCCCGCACTGCATTTGATGACAACCGTGATATTTTTGCAGTTCCCGGAACTCCTATGTCGCCTCAGGCTGAGCTTCCCAATCGTCTTATTTTCGAGGGTGCAACCATTGTAAATAATCCAATGACACCTGTCGATTATTATAAAGCCCAGTATCCTGATTTGATTTTTGAACGGGAAGTTCCTATGTCAAGTACCACATCAAACACAAAACTTCTGAGTGAGGATGATTTAATCCTTGACTTCCTTAAATCATCAGGCGGTGTTGCCCGCCTGGAGGATATTGCTGAAAATTGCAATATCAGCATAAATGTTTTAAGCGGCAGGCTTACAATTTTGTCTATAAAAGGCAAAATTCGGCAAGAAAGCGGCAACAAATATGTTTTAATACAATAAAGAATTGAATTTTGTGCCGTCGGCACAGAAAGCGATGGTTAAAAAATGGCAAAAATAACTAGTAAAGAAACCAAACAGAAAAAAAATCTCGTTATTGTTGAGTCCCCTGCAAAAGCAAAGACGATTAAAAAATATCTTGGTTCCAAGTATGAAGTTACTGCATCTATGGGGCATCTTCGCGACTTGCCCAAGAGTCAGCTTGGCGTGGATATTCCCAACGATTTTGAGCCTAAATATATTACTATCAGAGGCAAAGGTGACCTGATTGCCAATCTGAAAAAGGAAGCAAAGAATTCTGCAAAGATTTTTCTTGCGACTGACCCTGACCGTGAAGGCGAGGCTATTTCCTGGCATTTAGCAACACTTCTTGGCGTGGACCCAAGTTCAAAATGCAGAATCTCTTTCAATGAAATAACAAAGACTGCGGTTAAAGAGGCAATTGTTAAACCTCGTGAAATCAACATTGACCTTGTAGACGCCCAACAAGCTCGCCGTGTTCTTGACAGAATTGTGGGTTACCAGCTTAGTCCTCTCCTTTGGAAAAAGGTGAAAAAGGGGCTAAGTGCAGGGCGTGTTCAATCTGTTGCCACAAGACTCATTGTTCAACGCGAACGCGAAATTGAAGCCTTTGAGGAAGAAGAATACTGGACAATTGATGTGAAGCTAACCAACGACAAAGGCAAGCTCCCATTTGTGGCAAAGTTCTATGGCAAGGATGCAAAAACAAAAATGAATCTTTCTGACGAAAATTCTGCGACATCTATTGCTGAAGCACTTAAAAATGCCTCATATACAGTTGAAGATGTTGTCAAGAGCCAAAAGAATCGCTATCCATCACCACCCTTTACAACAAGTACATTGCAGCAAGAAGCTGCCAGAAAACTGGGCTTCACCGCAAAACGCACAATGGCTACTGCCCAGCAGCTTTATGAGGGTGTTGATATAAAGGGCAGTGGCAGCGTTGGTCTGATTACCTATATGAGAACGGACTCTCTCCGTATATCCTTTGAGGCACTTGCAGAATGCAGAAGTTTTATTGAATCAAAATACGGCAGCAGTTATCTCCCTTCTGCCCCCAAGTTTTACAAATCAAAAAACAATTCACAGGATGCCCACGAGGCAATCCGTCCTACTACAATGGCGTACGAGCCTGAAACCATAAAGTCATCCCTCAAGCCTGACCAATATAAGCTATACAAACTTATCTGGAACAGATTTCTTGCTTGCCAGATGCAAAACGCAATTTTTGACACTGTTCAGGCAGATATCAAGGCTGACGGATATTGCTTGAAGGCAAGCGGCTCAAACATTAAATTTGACGGGTTTATGGCTGTTTATGTTGAGGGTAAAGACTTTATCGAAGAAAAGGAAGGCAAAATTCCCCAGATAGAAAAGGGGCAATCCTTACTCTTTAAGGATTTAGAACAAAATCAGCACTTCACCCAGCCCCCTGCCAGATACACCGAGGCTTCCCTTATCAAGACTATGGAAGAAGACGGTATTGGCAGACCAAGTACCTATGCGCCTACAATTTCCACCATTACAAGCTGTGGATATGTTGCAAGGGAAGGCAAAGCGCTTTATCCCACAGAACTTGGTAATATTGTTACCGTGCTTATGGAAGAACATTTTGCCGACATTGTGGATGTTGAGTTCACCGCCAATATGGAGGAAAAGTTGGACAGTATTGAAGACGGAAACAAGCAATGGAAGGATATAATCCGTGAATTTTATCAGCCTTTCTCGAAAACACTTGAAGCTGCCGAGGATGCAATCGGCAAAATAGAAGTACAGGATGAAGTTTCTGATATTCCTTGCGAAAAATGCGGAAGAATGATGGTATATAAGCAAGGCAGATTTGGGAAATTCCTGGCTTGTCCCGGCTATCCGGAATGTAAAAACACAAAGACCATTGCCGAGACAATTGACGCCTCTTGTCCTAAGTGTGGCGGAAAAGTTGAAGTTCGTAAATCCCGCAAGGGTGTTAAGTATTACACCTGCGAAAATGGTACAGATTGCTTGCTTTCCTGGGACGAGCCGACCAACTTGAAGTGTCCTCAGTGCGGTGGTTCTATAATGAAGAAACGCCCCTTTAAAGGAAGAGGTCCCATTAAATATGTATGTTTTAACGAAGACTGTAAATTTGAAGAACTTATGTCAAAAAGCAATTTAAAGTAGTATTTCTTATAACAACGCCGTTCCCTTTTTCTGGAACGGCGTTGTTGTTATTTACACCTTATTGGTGTATTTTTTTTGTTTTTGTATATACTATAATCGTTTAAGCAGAAGGGAGAGTCTTATGAAAAACTCAGTATGGTCTAATGGCGTAACATTGCCCTCATTTAAAGAACTTCACGGTGATACAAAGACGGATGTTTTAATTGTGGGCGGTGGAATTTGTGGAATACTATGTGCATACTTTTTGAAAAAGGCAGGGGTGAATTGTATCTTGGTTGAAGCGCAACGCATTGCACAGGCAACCACCGCCAACACTACAGCAAAAATTACTTTGCTGCATGGTCTTATTTATAACGAATTAACGCACAAAAAAGGCAAAGAATCAGCTCAAAAATACCTTAAAGCCAACCAGCTTGCCCTTAATAAATATGCGGAGATAGCTAAAGACCTTGATTGCGACTTTGAAAGATTGCCAGCATATACCTATTCAAAAAACGATGCGCAAAAAATTGAAAACGAAGTTGTTGCTTTAAAAAACCTGGGCGTTCAGGCAGAATTTAAGAAACATACCGAACTTCCTTTTGATGTGGAGGGGGCTGTGTGTATTAAAAATCAGGCCCAATTCAACCCCCTTAAATTCATCAACGGTATTTTGGATGATTTAACCATATTTGAAAATACGATGGTTAAAGAGATAACACCTCAATACGCCGTATGTGATAATGGCAAGATTTTTGCCGAAAAAATCATTATTGCAACGCACTTTCCCTTTATAAACACCCATGGCAGTTACTTTTTGAAGTTGTATCAGCATCGTTCGTATGTGTTAGCCCTTGAAAATGCCCAATCCCTTAACGGAATGTATGTAGACGAAGCTCAAGACGGTCTTTCGTTAAGAAGCTACGACAATTTACTTCTACTTGGGGGTTGTGGTCAAAGAACCGGCAAAAAGTGTGGTAACTGGGATTTGCTCAATAATATCAAGGACCAATACTATCCCAAAAGCAAAGTTGCATTCAGCTGGGCAACTCAGGATTGTATGAGTCTTGATAAAATTCCGTATATAGGCCAATATTCCAAGCAAACACCAAACCTGTTGGTTGCTACCGGCTTCAACAAATGGGGAATGACCTCTGCCATGGTTTCGGCTATTATATTATGCGACTTGGTGCAGAATATACAAAGTGATTATGCCGACATATTCTCTCCGTCAAGAAATATCTTCACCAAACAGCTTTTTGTAAATGGCTTTGAAACGATTTCAAACTTTGTTTATCCCACCGCCAAACGCTGTTCACATATGGGTTGCGCCCTCAAATGGAATAAGGCTGAACACACCTGGGATTGTCCGTGTCATGGCTCTCGGTTTGACAAAAATGGTAAATTAATCAACAATCCTTCAAAAAAGGACGCAAATATATAAGCCCCGGTTACACATAAGTACAAGGCCATTTTATGGTAAAATATTTGGCCTGTTCTTTTGATATATTTGGCAAGTGTATCTATTTATAGACTATACAAATATAATACGATTAAACAATGCTTGACTAATTAAATGTTTGGTGGTATTATATATAGTGAGATTATGTATTTTTTAATTATAGATAAATTTATGAAAGGGGCTTTCAAATGAACGAAAATGAAAATATGATTTATGAAGAAAAAGGTTTGGATATGGTCGAGCTTATCCAAATGTTTTGGAAGAATAAAATTGTCATCATAAGTTTAATGGTATTATGTACTTTGTTAATGATAGTGAAGACAATGTATTTTTCTGAGGATACATATACATCGAGCGGAATATTATATGTCAGCAACCGTCAGTCGGAGTATAATGAAAATGTTGCGGTATTAAAAAGTGATATTGATACATCAAGAACTCTGGGAACAACCTATATGGAAATATTAAAAACATCTCACTTTCTTGAAGAAATAGGAAGTTTGACAGGAAACAAATATCCGTGGCGGGACCTCTCGAAGATGATTAGCATAACCTCTGTAAATGATACCGAACTTTTGCGAGTTACTACAGTTTCAGAAAATCCTCAAGATTCTTATGATATAACCTGTACCATTATGGAAAGGGCTTCTGAAAAATTGAAATCAGTATATAAGCAGGGCGAGGTTGAAATTGTAGACCCACCAAGATTGGCACTGACTCCAAATGATAAGGGCGCAGCCAGAAATGCAATCCTGGGCGCTTTGGTCGGGATTGCTTTGGGGGCAATATATGTTTTTGTAACAGGATTCTTTGACAAAAAGGTCAGAAGCAGTGAGGATTTGGAAAAAAGATATGGCATTTCGATTTTAGGGGAAATTTCAAGATAAGGAGAGGACAGCAGTATGGGAAACTTTAGTTTTTATAAAAAAGAAAAGAAACCAACTGAATATGATGGCGCCGAACGAGTTTTAAGCGACAAAACCCCTTTTGACACCATCGAGACATATAAGTCTATGAGAACCAATATTATGTTCTCCATGCCAAAGACCGACAGGGGTAAGGTCATTGTAATTACCAGTGCTTCGCCAGGTGAAGGTAAGACAACAACAAGCATAAATCTTGCAATCACATTTGCTCAGACCGGCGCAAAGGTGCTTCTTATTGACTGCGACCTTAGAAAAGCGAGGGTTCACAGATATCTAAATCTTAAACGAAAATCCGGAGTTAGTAATGTTTTGTGTGGATTTACTGACTTTGACAGAGCTGTAAAAAAGAACATCAGACAGAACTTAGATTGTCTTACAAGTGGCGAAATTCCACCAAACCCGGCAGAATTGTTGGAAACAGGAGAATTTTCAAATTTATTGGAAAGAGTTAAAGATGAATATGATTACATATTTATCGACACACCGCCTCTCACAGTTGTTACCGATGCAGTAATTGTTATGAGGTATTGCACAGGTGCTGTGGTTGTGGCAAGACAGAATGTTACAACATACGATTTGCTTGATACGGCAATGACAAATATAAGAAAAACCGGCGTAAAGATTTTGGGATTTGCCGTTCTTGACAGTAATGAAAAAGCAAAACGCTATAGGTATTACAGAAGCAGAAAATATGGCTACAGATATGGCGGAAAGTACGGATACAAGTACAAATATGATTATAAGTATGGCGATGATGCCGCAGAAAAGAAGTGATATTATTTGAAAGATTTACATACGCATGTATTGCCGGGAATTGATGATGGGGCAGCAACCCCGAAAGAAAGTATTGAAATGCTTGTGGACAGTTTTAATCAGGGCGTTACCTTTTGCGCATTGACACCACATTGCGTTATTCACAATCCTGATGATATTCCAAACTTTTTGAAGTTGCGTCAGCTTGCATATGAGGAAATCAAAGATGAAATCGTTGAAAATAAAATTCCTGAAATAGCTTTGGGCGCAGAAGTCTATGCTGACCATGATGTAAGTGAGCATGATGATATTGAAAGCCTTCGCATAGAGGGGACAAACTATATTTTGCTGGAATTACCTTTTATAAGCAAGTATGATTGGTTGGGTGAATGTGTGTATTCACTTAATCTTAAGGGCTTGACTGTAATTTTGGCGCACATTGACAGGTATCCGTTTTGGCATACCATTATCAGGGAACTGGCGGGTTTGGATGTTGTTTACCAAATTAATGCCTCAAGATTTTTGCGTTTTCGGGAAAGAATATTTGTGAAAAAATTGCTAAAGACAAAACAACGGTTTGTTGTGTCAAGTGATATGCACAATATGTCGGGCAGAAGATGTAACATTGAAAAGGCTTTTAGTTTGGCATATAAGGTAAGTAAAGATGCGGAAAAAATGTTTTGGAAATAGCTTTGGTTATATATTATTATAGAGAGAGGGTTTGGAATGTTTAAAGGAAAGACTCTGTTAATAACGGGTGGTACAGGTTCTTTTGGAAATGCCGTTTTGAATAGATTTTTATAAATAGATATTGGTGAAATCCGCATTTTCTCGCGAGATGAGAAAAAACAGGACGATATGCGCCATGAGTTTCAGGCAAAAATGCCTGAAGTTGCCAATAAAATCAAATTTTATATAGGTGATGTAAGGGATATTTCCAGCTTAAAAAACGCCATGCATGGCGTGGATTATATTTTCCACGCGGCGGCGCTTAAACAAGTACCTTCGTGCGAGTTTTTTCCTGTTGAAGCGGTAAAGACCAATGTTTTGGGCTCGGAAAATGTTTTGGTTGCCGCAATTGATGAGGGTGTAAAGTCAATAATATGTCTTTCAACCGATAAGGCTGCTTATCCTGTGAATGCAATGGGCACCTCCAAGGCAATGATGGAGAAGGTCATAGTTGCAAAGTCAAGAACAGTAAACCCTGACGAAACAAAAATTTGTTGTACCAGATATGGCAATGTTATGTGCAGCAGAGGAAGTGTTATACCTCTTTGGATTGAGCAGATAAAAAATGGAAATTCTATCACAATTACTGAACCAACAATGACAAGGTTTATTATGTCATTGGATGAGGCGGTCGATTTGGTATTGTTTGCATTTGAAAATGGTGTTAATGGTGATATATTGGTGCAAAAAGCGCCGGCTTGTACTATCGGCGTTCTTGCACAAGCGGTTAAAGAATTATTTGATAAAGAAAACAAAATTGAAATAAAGGTTATTGGCATAAGACATGGTGAAAAGATGTATGAAACCTTGCTTACCAACGAGGAATGTGCCAATGCAACAGATATGGGCGATTTTTACAGAGTACCATCTGATAAAAGGGACCTTAATTATGATAAATATTTCAAGGACGGCGATAAGGAAAGGAATCATCTTAAAGAGTTTAATTCCAACAATACCGAGCTTTTAAATGTGGAACAAGTAAAAGAAAAGTTACTTTCTTTGGAATATATCAGAGAAGAACTCCGTAAAATGGAGGACAGATAATGAATATACTTGTTACGGGAGCAGAAGGCTTCGCAGGTAAGAATCTTGTTGCGACGCTTAAATGTATCAGGGATAGGAAGGACAAGACTCATCCTGAACTAAAAATTGATGATATATATTGTTATGATGTAAATTCTTCGGCTGACGAATTGGAAACAGCGTGCAAGAATGCGGATTTTGTTTTCAACTTTGCAGGGGTTAACAGACCTGAAAATCCCGAAGATTTTATGAACGGGAATTTTGGGTTTGCAAGTGTTTTATTGGAAAAACTTAAGAAGTATAATAATACTTGCCCTATAGTTCTTTCAAGCTCTATTCAGGCAACCCTGGTTGGCAGATACGATGGGGATTACGGAAGGAGCAAAAAGAAAGGCGAAGACTTGTTTTTTGAATATCAGGAGCAAACTGGTGCGAAAGTGTTGGTTTACAGATTTCCTAATCTTTTCGGCAAATGGTCGCGCCCAAATTACAATAGTGCAGTAGCAACCTTTTGCTATAATATTGCAAACGATTTACCTATTGTGATAAATGACCGCTCAACAAAGCTGGAACTTTTGTATATAGACGATTTGGTTGATGAAATGCTTTGTGCACTCGCTGGCAAAGAACATCGTTGCGAGTTTGACGGTGTCAGCACTATTTTCAATCAGAATGGCAAGTTCTGTGCTGCAACAACCACTCACAATGTTACATTGGGCGAGATTGCAGATTTGTTGTATTGTTTTTCCAATCAACCGCAAAGTCTTATGATGCCCGAAATCGCCAATAATTCATTCGCAAAAAAACTTTATTCAACATATCTTTCATATCTTCCGACAGAAAAAGTTGCTTTTCCCCTCAAAATGAATATTGATGACAGAGGCTCGTTTACCGAGTTACTTAAAACTCAAAACTGTGGACAATTCAGTGTAAACATATCAAAACCGGGGATTACCAAAGGTCAGCACTGGCATCATTCAAAGTGGGAATTTTTTATAGTTGTGTCGGGCAGAGGCTTGATTCAAATGCGGAAAATAGGCGACGAAAAGGTTTTAAATTTTGAAGTTTCAGGTGATGAAATCAAAGCGGTACATATGTTGCCGGGATATACTCACAATATTATAAACTTAAGCGATACTGAAAATTTGGTTACTGTTATGTGGGCAAACGAATCGTTTGACCCTCAAAAACCCGACACATTCGGAGAGGCGGTGGAATAGATTGTTTAAAAATAACGGGAAGCTAAAACTGTTGATTATAGTTGGTACCAGACCGGAAATAATCAGACTGTCAGCGGTAATAAACAAATGTCGCAAATATTTTGATACTGTTTTAGCTCACACAGGACAAAATTATGATTACAACCTAAACGGCGTGTTCTTTAAGGACCTTTCCCTTGATGACCCCGAGGTTTATCTTGATGCAGTTGGAGCGGATTTGGGCGAAACAATGGGGAATATCATTGCCAAATCATATCAGCTTATGGCGGAAATCAAGCCTGATGCGGTTTTGGTTTTGGGGGACACCAATTCGTGCTTGTCTGTTATTGGTGCGAAACGATTGCATATACCTATTTTCCATATGGAAGCGGGAAACAGGTGCAAAGACGAATGCTTGCCTGAAGAAACAAACAGGCGGATTGTTGATATAATATCTGATGTAAATATGGCATACTCTGAACACGCACGGCGTTATCTGGCAGACTGTGGACTTCCAAAGGAGAGAACATATGTAACAGGCTCGCCTATGGCAGAAGTCCTCAGGAACAACTTGAAACAAATTGAAAAAAGTGATATTCACGAGAGACTGGGACTTAAAAAAGGCGGATATATTCTTTTGTCTGCACATCGAGAAGAAAATATAGATACACAAAAGAATTTTGAAAGCCTTTTCGGTGCAATAAATAAAATGGCAGAAAAGTATAATATGCCAATACTGTATTCCTGTCATCCCAGGTCTAAAAAACGGTTGGAGGAAAGCGGGTTTAAACTTGATTCAAGGGTTATTCAGCACGAGCCACTTGGGTTTCACGATTACAACTGTTTGCAGATGAATGCCTATGCGGTTGTTTCGGATTCAGGGACACTTCCGGAAGAAAGCAGCTTTTTTACCAGCATAGGAAGACCGTTCCCGGCAGTTTGCATACGCACATCAACCGAACGCCCCGAAGCATTGGATAAAGCCGGCTTCATTCTGGCAGGGATTGATGAAAAGAGTCTTATGCAGGCAGTAGACACAGCGGTTACGATGAATATAAATGGTGATTATGGTACTGCGGTACCTGATTATATAGAAGAAAATGTTTCTACCAAAGTCGTAAAAATTATTCAATCATATACAGGAGTGGTAGATAAAATGGTTTGGCGAAAGAATTGATGTAAAGGATTGAAGATATGAAAACTGTAAAAAGATTACGAAACAGATATCTTTGCTTGATGGACGCATTACTGACATTTGTTGCATTTACCACAATGACCGCCTTTGAGTTCCCGGTGGCGACACTTAAAGGGCATATTTTGGGCGGAATGGATTTAATTATTGCTACTGCACTTGTTTTTTTGGTTGTTTTGGGGGCTTTTTCCATTTACAACACTGATTGGGTTCGTGCAGCACACAGGGATTATTTAAGGCTGGCGGGGTCGTGCTTGTGTGCAAGTATGGTTTCAATTATTATCGGACAGTTTGTTGCAACAGATGTATTCTTCCTGAAGTTTAATATTATTACCACTCTTGCCAACAGTGTATTGGTTTGTATGTTGCGCTTTGGTCAAAGGATTATATACAAGACCGCAATGGATTATTGGAGCGGTTCAGGAAAAAATGTACTGATTATTGGTGCAGGCAGACTTTCGGTGGTTTTGCTTCGCGAGATTATTGAGAATGAGCGAATGAATTTCAATGTGGTGGGGCTTATTGATGATGACCCACAAAAGTTCCGCAACCACATACATGGTGTAAAGGTTTTGGGAAATCGCAATGACATAGTTCGTGTTTGCGAGAACTATTGTGTTGACGAAATTATTTTTGCAATACATACCATTGACAGCAAACAAAGAAGAGAACTGTTGGATATTTGCAGTGAAACCGGCAAAAAGGTAAAAATACTTCCTGGAATTGAAGAAACATTAGCCGGCGAAAATCAGCTTCAGCAAATTAGAGAAATAAATATTGAGGACTTACTTGAAAGAGAACCGGTGTCTTTGGATAATAAGATTATTGAAGATGATATTTGCAACAAGGTTGTTCTTGTTACGGGCGGTGGTGGTTCAATAGGTTCTGAACTATGTAGACAAATTTTGAAATATAACCCCAAAAAACTTATTATTTTGGATATTTATGAGAATACCACCTATGAACTTCAAAACGAATTGGCAAAGCTCTATCCAACGCAATGTATTGAGGTGTTTATAGCATCTATCAGGGATAAAGCCAGACTTGATGAAATTTTTGGATTGCACAAACCGGAGATAGTGTTCCACGCTGCTGCACATAAGCATGTTCCACTAATGGAACACAGTCCGGCAGAAGCCATAAAGAATAATGTTTTTGGAACATACAATACGGCTATGTGCGCGGCAGAGAACGGTGTTAAACGATTTGTTATGATTTCGACTGACAAGGCTGTAAATCCCACTAATGTTATGGGTGCTACCAAAAGAATGTGTGAGATGATTATACAAACTCTTCAGTCCATTGGGAAAACAGATTTTGTAGCTGTCAGATTCGGAAATGTTCTTGGGTCGCATGGCTCGGTTGTTCCGCATTTTAAAAAGCAGATTGAAGATGGTGGACCTGTTACAGTAACACATCCGGAAATTACAAGATTCTTTATGACCATACCTGAGGCAGCACAACTTGTATTACAGGCAGCGGCTTATGCAAAGGGCGGAGAAATTTTTGTTAAGTCGGATCGTAGCCATGTCGTTCTGTGAGGCAAGGAGGTG
>JAZNAJ010000094.1:0-7274 GCA_045586445.1 Clostridia bacterium
GTGCGTATAATGGCGAACCTCTTGTTGAAATTATTGACTTCTTTATCCTTGGTGAAGGCGAAGAAGTAAATAACGAGATAATTGATGCCTACAAAGAATGGAAGACCGGCGGGAAAAGCAGAATTGACTTTTTAAAGAGCATCGCAAAAATAGAGGGGGTTTATGTTCCCGGGTTTTATGATGTAACCTATAATCAGGATAATACTGTCAAGGAGATACGACCAAACCAAAGCTGTGCTCCCGAAAAGGTTAAAAAACGCATTATTAAAAATCTTGATGATACCTATGTTCTTGACAAAATGATAGTACCCTTTATGGATATAGTTCATGACCGTATGACATTAGAAATATTCCGTGGCTGCATCCGTGGATGCAGATTTTGTCAGGCAGGATATTTGTACAGACCTGTCCGCGAACATTCTGTGGAAAAACTTATTGATACTGCGCAAAAAATGATTGACAGTACCGGTTACGAAGAAATGTCGCTCTCGTCGCTGAGTACAAGTGATTTTACCTGTCTGCATAAATTAATTGACGGATTGTTGGAAATAACCGTGGATAAACGCATCAATCTGTCATTGCCATCACTCAGAGTGGATAATTTTTCAATGGAACTTATGGAAAAGGTGCAAACCGTAAAAAAGAGTGGCCTTACTTTTGCACCCGAAGCGGGCACTCAACGACTTCGTGATGTAATCAATAAGAATGTGCTTGAAGAGGATTTGCTCCGAACCTCTCGTATCGCATTTGAGGGCGGATATAACCGAATTAAACTTTATTTTATGATTGGTTTGCCAACCGAAACCGAGGCGGATGTAGAGGGTATTGCTGAACTTGCTCAAAAGGTTGTTGATGTGTTTTATACAATTCCCAAAGAAGTGCGAAAAGGCAGACAACTTACTGTAACGGTAAGCACATCTTCGTTTGTTCCAAAGCCATTTACACCCTTCCAGTGGGAACCTCAGGACAGAATAGAAACTCTTATTGAAAAACAAAAACTTTTAAAGAGTAAGATTAAACCGAAAAGTATTTCTTACTACTGGCATCAGAGCCATGTCAGCTTTCTTGACGCGGTTTTTGCTAAGGGCGACAGACGCCTCAGTGATGTGCTGATAACAGCACAGAAAAAAGGTTGCAGGTTTGATGGTTGGGACGAGCATTTTGACTACGAGAAATGGCTTGAGGCATTTAAAGAGTGTGGTATAGACCCGGAATTTTATGCATACAGAAGAATTGACCACGCAGAAATCCTGCCTTGGGATCATATCAGTATAGGCGTCAGAAAAGAATACTTAATGCAAGAACACGACCGTGCATATGCAGAGGTAACAACACCCTCTTGCCGAGAAAAATGTATGGGCTGCGGTGCAGCAGAATTTGGAGGAGGTGTGTGCTTTGAGTAAGGTCAGACTCAAATTTTCAAAATTGGGTATGGGCAAGTATATTTCGCATCTTGATTTGTTGCGTACATTTACGCGTTCAATCCAACGGAGTGGTTTGCCGGTCAGATATAGTCAGGGATTTAATCCTCACCAATTGATTACATTTTCGTTGCCCCTTGCACTTGGAACAATGGGTGAAGAAGAGTTTGTTGATATTGATTTCGAGGATAACACCGACAAAACCGAAATTGTTAACAGGCTTAACCAGTGCTTGCCACCGGATATAAAAATATTAGACGCTTCTGTTCCACAGATAAAAGCAAAGGATATAGTTGCGGCGGAATATGTTTTTGATATGCTTCTTGAATCAGCAGTAAACAAGGAAGATGTTTTGGCGTTTTTTGACCAAAAGGAAATCGAGGCGGTTAAAAAAACGAAAAAGGGCGAAAAGAGCATTAACCTTGCAGAGTTTATACACAGGTTCGAAATATTGGAAATTTGTGAAACCGGAATAAAGATAAATTTGGTTTTATCTGCCGGTGGAGAAAACAATATAAAACCAGGCATTGTTGCAGAAAAACTTTGTGAATATATAAAAAATGCTTTACCTGAAAATACGGAAATTACAAGAAAACAAATTTTCTATTCTGAAAATGGAGAAATAGGTTCCGGATTCAAAAAATTTTGTTAATTTACTATTGACAAAGGGCATATATTAAAGTATAATCAAACTAGATAGAGGTGCGTTGTGTCAAGAGTAGATAAATTCAGACACGCTTATACCAAAGCGGAATTTGACGAAAGGGGCAGACGCCGAAGTCAACTCGTGGTAAAGGGTTGGGCTGGCAAACAGAAATAATATTTTGTTTGTTGTCGCTTTTGCGGAGAGCTATCATTCTTTATGCTTTGTTGGTTATTTAGATAATTTCCTTGCATATAAAGTGATGGCTGAAGATTGGCTGTCACTTTTTTTATGAGCTAGCACAAGCTTCAGGGAGCTTATTGATTATTATTTATGCCGATGTATGACGGCGGATTGGAGAGTATTATGAAAAAAACAGTATTTGAAGGTGTTGCAACCGCGATTGTTACTCCTATGACCAAAGATGGCGTGGATTATGTGAACTTTGAAAAACTTATTGAATGGCAGATTGCAGAAGGTATAAATGCTATTGTTGTAGCAGGAACTACCGGTGAGGGCTCCACCCTTTCGGATGCAGAACATCGTCAGGTTCTTAAGTTTGCAGTCGATAAAATTGCAGGCAGAGTTCCGGTAATTGCGGGCACAGGTTCCAATGACATCAGCTATGCTGTTGACCTTACAAAATACGCTTGCAGCATTGGTGCAGATGCTATGTTGGTTGTTACACCATACTACAACAAGGCAACACAGGCGGGACTTATAAAGTCATTTACAACCATTGCTGATGCAAGCACAAAGCCGATTATACTTTATAGTGTTCCGTCGCGTACAGGCTGCAATATTAATCCGGAAACTTGCGCTGTACTTGCAAAACATCCTAATATAGTTGCGATAAAAGAAGCAAGCGGAAATATCTCGCAAATTGCAAAAATTGCATCACTTGTGGGCGATGATATGGATATATATTCAGGAAATGATGACCAGATTGTTCCAATTATGTCGCTTGGCGGCAAGGGGGTAATCTCGGTCCTCTCAAACATTGCACCCAAAGATACAGTTAAGATTTGCAAAAGCTTTTTTGAAGGAAACATCAAAGAAAGTGCTAAGCTTCAACTCAAATATATCGACCTCATAGACGCACTTTTCTGCGAAGTTAATCCTATCCCCGTTAAGGCAGCCATTTCGGCTATGGGATTTGGCGAAAATTATCTCAGACTTCCCTTGACACCAATGGAAGAAGCTCATAAAAACAGTATGTTTGAAATTATGAGAAAAAACGGACTACTTGATTAAGATTTGAAAGGTAAAAACAAATGATTTGTGATAACTTGGGAGTAAACAGTGAAGGAGTTTTGACTTTTGCAGGGGTCAATACTGTGGAACTCGCAAAAAAATATAAAACCCCATTGTATCTGATGGATGAGCAACGGATACGCCAGAATTGCAGAATTTATGTTGATGCAATGCGCGAGAATTTTGGAGAAGATGCTATGCCTCTTTTTGCAAGCAAAGCTGCATCTTTTAAGCAAATATATAAAATTGTAAAAGAAGAGGGTATGGGGGTTGATGTTGTTTCTGCCGGGGAACTATATACTGCAATTTCGGCAGAATTTCCGGCTGAACTTATATATTTTCATGGAAGCAACAAGACCGATAGCGAAATTGAATATGCCGTAAGCGTGGGTGTTGGGTATTTTGTGGCTGACAGCCTTGAAGAAATAACGGCAATTGATGATGCTGCAAAAAGAGCAGGTGTATGTCAGAATATTTTACTTCGTATTACGCCCGGTATTGACCCGCATACTTATTCGGCAGTAGCAACAGGCAAGGTGGATTCAAAGTTTGGGTTTGCTATTGAAACGGGTGCGGCTGAGGTTGCGATAAGACATACTTTTTCAAAGTCAAATATAAAGCTGTGTGGTATTCATTGCCATGTAGGTTCACAGGTTTTTGATTCTGAAGTGTACTTCAAAACCGCCGAAATTATGCTTGAATTTGCCGCAAAATTAAAAGAAGAATATGATTTCCAGATTGAAATACTGAATTTAGGTGGCGGTTATGGTGTCAGATATGTTGAGGCTGACCCAAAGATTGATATTGCCGCAAACATAAAAGAGGTTGCAGAAAATGTAAAAGCAAAATGCAGCGAACTGGGGCTGGAACTTCCTGCTATGCGTATGGAACCCGGAAGAAGCATTGTGGCGGATGCGGGACTTACTCTTTACACAGTTGGCTCGGTAAAAATAATCCCTTCGTATAAGAATTATGTATCAGTTGATGGGGGGATGTCCGATAACCCGCGTTTTGCACTTTATGGCTCAAAATACACAGTTGTTGTTGCTAATAAAATGGCAGAACCGGCAGATTTTGTTTGTACTGTGGCGGGCAGATGCTGTGAGAGTGGAGATATTATTCAGGAGGAGGTTCAACTTCCTCAAAATGTGAACAGAGGGGACATTGTTGCGGTCTTCACAACAGGTGCCTATAACTTCTCTATGGCTTCAAATTACAACCGTATACCAAGACCTCCGATAGTAATGCTTAACAATGGCGAGGACTATATTGCGGTAAAAAGAGAATCCTTTGAGGACATTATTAAAAATGACCTTTAGAGTAAACATTTTGGTTGTGTTACAACAGAAAAATTATTAATTTTTATGCAATATGTTAAAGGTGAGCGGAAAGATGAAGGCAATTGTTAATGGCAAGATTATATTAAAAGACCGTATAGTTGAAGATGCGGTGCTTTTGTATTCTGATGTTATTGAGGGTATTGTATCAAAAGATAGTGTGCCTGCTGATGCAGAAATCATTGATGCAAAGTGCGGATATATTTCACCAAGATTTATTGACCTGCATATTCATGGCTATCTCGGGAAGGATGTTTGTGACGGCGAGAAGGTAAGCGGCGAGGATTTTGACAAAAAGGTTAAGAATATGTATCTTGATGTTGCAAAAGAAATTGGCGAAAATATCCCGATTGAAGTTGCAAATGATGGTGATGTTACTGCTCTTGCAGGTGCTATGGATCTCAATGATAACGCGGTTTTGGGCGTTGCAATGGGTACATCAGAGGCAGGCGGCTATGTTGACCCGCAGGGCAATATTACAGGTTGGTTAAACGAACTTGCATTTGTTCCTGTTGATTACTGCAAAGATGCTATGGTTGACGAGTGGTCAGGCGATTATGGTTGTGGTGTTAAGTATTTCTCACAAGACGGCGTAATTAAGCTTGCTCCATTTGCAGGTATTGAACTTCATATCCCTGACGAAAGCTCAAAAAGAGTTGGTCAGTCTGTTGCTGCTGCAAGCTTGCCTAAAATTTAACAATTAATGAAAAAGGATATAAAAACCCTGTTTGGGGATTTATATCCTTTAAATTTTTCTGCTCAAGCATATATAAAGACAAATACGCATAAGGTTATCTCTAAAGGGAGGGGTTCTGATGCTTTGCAGTATCAATGAATTGAAAACCAAAGAGGTAATCAATGTATCAGACGGAGCAAGACTTGGCTTTGTTTCTGATGTCGAGATAGACCTTAAAACCGGCAGAATTGTTTCGATTATTGTTCCGGGGCAATATCGCCTTATGGGATTTTTGGGCAGAGAAGAAGATATTGTCATTAAGTTCGAAAATATCAAAAAAATAGGTGATGATATTATAATTATTGACAATATCAACTAAATTTTGCTGAAAAACTACTTTATTTGTTTATTTGACTTGAAATATTTGGGGCAAAATGATATACTAGTAATATATTTCAGATGAAAAGGTTGTGTCAGTTTTTATGAATAATACACTATTGACGGATTTTTATGAAATAACCATGGCAAATGGGTATTTTAAGAATAATATGCACAACCAGATTGCATATTTTGATATGTTCTTCCGCAAGGTTCCGGACAATGCCGGATTTGCTATTATGGCAGGGATTGAACAAGTTATCGAATATCTTAATGAACTGAAATTCGAAGATGACGATATTGAGTATCTTCGTCAAAAGGGAATCTTTGACGATGCATTTTTGGAATACCTCAAAAATTTTAAGTTCGAGTGTGATGTATGGGCAATTCCGGAGGGAACACCAATATTTCCCAACGAACCTATCTTAACAGTCAGAGGGCCGCTTATTCAGGCGCAATTTATTGAAACAATGATTTTGCTGACAATAAATCATCAAAGTCTGATTGCGACCAAATGTAACCGAATTGTGCGTGCTGCAGAGGGTAGACCCGTTATGGAATTTGGCTCAAGGCGTGCTCAAGGTACAGGCGGTGCAATTATGGGGGCAAGAGCGGCGTATATAGGCGGTGCATCTGGGACAGCGTGTACCATGACCGACAAATTGTATGGAGTACCTGCACTTGGAACAATGGCGCACAGTTGGATTCAGTCTTTTGACAGCGAGTATGAAGCATTTAAGGCTTATGCACTTGCATATCCTGATTCATGTACATTTCTGGTTGACACATTTAATGTGTTAAAATCGGGCGTTCCTAATGCAATCCGTGTGTTTGACGAAGTTTTAAAGCCTTTGGGGGTAAGACCAAAAGGCGTTAGAATCGACAGCGGGGATATAACATATCTTACAAAACAGACCAGAAAAATGCTTGATGAAGCAGGTTATGAGGATGTAGGTATTGTTGTTTCCAACTCACTTGATGAACATATCATCCGCGACATACTAAAACAAGGCGCGTGCATTAATTCGTTTGGGGTTGGTGAAAGACTTATTACCTCGAAGTCTGAACCGGTTTTTGGTGGTGTGTACAAGCTTTCTGCAATAGAAAAAGGTGATGAAATCATCCCTAAGATTAAGGTCAGCGAGAATGTTGCAAAAATCACAAATCCGTGCTTTAAAAAGGTATACAGATTGTTTTCAAGAGAAACGGGTATGGCGATTGCGGATGTTATTACCTTGGCTGATGAAACCATAGATGATACAAAAGATTATGAAATTTTTGACCCGGACCATACTTGGAAACGCAAAACAGTTACTGATTTTGAAGCGGTTGAGCTTCAAGTAAAGATTTTTGAAAAGGGAGAGTGTGTTTACAATTCCCCCGACCTGAAGACCATAAAAGATTACTGTGAGGAGCAAGTGGGGAAAATTTGGGAAGAAGTTAAGCGTTTTGAAAATCCTCACGAGTACTATGTGGATTTATCTCAAAAACTTTGGGATATAAAGTACAGGCTTTTATCTGAACACAAATAGTATTAAGATATTCCCCAATAAGTCGGGAATATA
>JAZNAJ010000095.1:0-4695 GCA_045586445.1 Clostridia bacterium
TTTTTTTCAAAAAGTGTTGACAAATTATCCCGAAAGTGATATACTAACAATGTCAAGAGGGGAGCACAGCGCAAGGTGCGCACAAACTGGACAGCGCAGACCTCCTCAAAAAATTTCGAGAAAAACGAAAAAACCTCTTGACAAGCCCCACGGGTTGTGGTAGAATAAAGATGTTCCAAGAGGAACGAACAAAAAAAGAAAGAGGTAATGAGAAATGGAAAACAAGATGACTTATGTTAAGGCCCTGGAGTCTGCTGTGAACTGCGAAGCCCTGCCCATGGAGGTTCGGGAAAAGCTGGAAGCCCTGATGGTTCAGCAGGAGAAGCGGAATAACGCCCCCAAAAAGCCCACCAAGACTCAGCTGGCCAATGAAGCCCTGATGGACGAAGTGCTGGCTGTGCTGGCTGCTGAGGGCAAGCCCATGACCGTTACCGAGGTTATGGAGAAGGGCGCAAACCCCGCTTTCACCAGCAATCAGAAGGTTTCCGGCCTGTTGACCAAGCTGGTTGCGGCTGGCAAGGTTCAGCGTGTCGAGGAAAAGCGCAAGGCGTATTTCTCGCTGGTGAAGTAACCCCTGTGGGGCAGGGGTAAAACCCTGCCCCAAAAAAATTTCAAAAAAGTGTTGACAACACCGCTATCATGTGATATACTATTATCGTTCCCAAGGGAACAGACAAAATGGCAAAGGGAGAGATTCAAAATGAACCACCGAGACCTGTACATCCTGATGGACACCGAGACCGCCAATACTATGGACAGCCCCTTGTGTTACAATGTGGCGTGGGCTGTGATTGACAGTCATGGCGAGACCTATGACCGTGGCAACTACATCAACTCCGACATTTTCTACGATATGCCTGAGCTGATGAAGTCCGCTTACTACGCCAGCAAGATTCCTGAGTATGAAGCGCAGATTGCTGCCGGTGAAGTGACCGTTGCCAACTGGTTCGAGATTCGGCAGGCGTTCCGCTTGATGTGCCAGCAGTACGGCGTAAAGGCAGTTATCGCCCACAATATGCGCTTTGACTATTGTTCCTGCAATACGACACAGCGCTACGAAACCATGAGCCGTTACCGCCACTTCTTCCCCCGTGGCGTTGAGTTGTGGGATACCATGCGGATGGCTCAAGATGTGATTGTGAAGAAGCCCACCTACCGCCAGTTCTGCGAGGAAAACGGCTTCATCTGCAAGAATGGTCAAGTCCGCAAGACTGCCGAAGTCCTGTATCGGTACATTGCACAGGATGAGGCTTTCGAGGAAGCCCACAAGGCTATGGAAGATGTTGACATTGAATGTCAGATTTTCTGGTACTGCGTGCGACAGCACAAGGCCATGCGCCGTCTGGCTTTCGGGAAGGGCTAAAAAAAAGCCCTTCCCCCGAAAAAAAAGTGTTGACAATCGCCAGGAACTGTGATATAATAAGTACATCAAAAGGGAAAGGATTGATAAGTATGATTAAATGGTGGAAAAGGTATCGCTTCTGCAAGATGATGGGCATCCGGCACCCGCTCAAGGCGAGTCTGGACAAAAATTTCATCCGAGTGGGTTGACCCTTGCGGTCAACCCTTTCTTTTTGACCGAGCGTCTGCGGCCCAGACGCTCGGAATTTGCGTATCCTGGCACCTTTGCAATAATTCCTGGCGAATTGTCAATAGGCAAACCTACCAAAAAATTTCCCGAAATGTTGTGCAATTTACCGATAGACAAAACAGGGTCACTCTGCTATAATAAATACTGTCAGGAGGGGAAGTAAGCCAAGAAACCCGATGACCATGGGCATCGAGGAAGTAGAGGAAGAAAACTCAAAGAAGTTTCTGAAAACCCCTTGACAAAGTATCACCCCTGTGGTAAGATAAGAGTGTCAAAAGGGACAAACCCCAGTCGCTTAGCAAGGTGATGTGCGGAGTGGGTGCGCAACACTTCATCATCAAACCCTTTGCAAGCGAAGCGAAAAAAAGTTTGAAAAACCCCTTGACAAAGCCCACAGGGTGTGATACAATAAGAATGTCCCAAGGGACAAGATAAAAAATGAAAGAGGTAATGAATGATGGAAAACAAGATGACTTACGTTAAGGCTCTGGAATCCGCTATTGCTTGCACCGCTCTGTCTGAGGAAGTCCGCACCAAGCTGTCCGCTCTCCGTGACCAGCAGGTAAAGCGTAACTCCGCTGAGAAGAAGCCGACCAAGGCTCAGCTGGCTAATGACCAGTTGAAGGAAATGGTGTTCGATCTGCTCAAGGCCAAGGGCGAGCCGATGACCATCACCGAAATCATGGCTGAGGCTGCCGACCCTGCGCTGACCAGCAATCAGAAGGTGTCTGGCCTCCTGCGGATGCTCAAGGATGAGGGCCGGGTGGAGCGCATCGAAGAGAAGCGCAAGGCCTACTTCCGGGCCATCTGACCCCATCGGGGCAGGGAAAACCCTGCCCCACCCCATGAAGGGAGTGTAGCGTATGGCGTACCCCAAGCCCACCGAGGAATGGCTCGCCAGGACTATGGCAAGCCTTGAAATCACCAGGGAAGAAGCCCTTGAGGTTTGGTTGGATGACCACGATATTGATGCAGGCAAGGTCAAGCCCTTCGACCTTGACCCAAGCAAGCAAGCCGTGGTTAAGGAAATGACCAAGGGCAAGCGCAAGCCCACCGATTTTTCTCTTGACGGCAAGCCCAAGAGGGAACGCAAGCAGGACGCAGAAAAGCGTGAAATTATCGCCACTTTTGCCGAACTGGCGCAGGATAAGTACGATTTTTTCCAAATTTTGAATCCTGAGCGTGAAATTTCATTCAAAATCGGTGAAAATTTATACAGTTTGACCCTCACTCGACACCGCCCACCTAAAAAGTGAGCGGTTTTTCTCTTTGGCTGGGCGTTTGCGAGCGCAGACGCCCAGTTTTTCCGATTTTTTGACGATTTCAAGTAATTTTTTTCGATTTTTTGTATAAAAAGGGGTTGACTTTTTATCCCGAAAGTGCTATACTTATACCATCAAGAAAGGGGGAACCGAGATGACTTACTACTTCAAGGGTTGCTTCGATACTCGCTACAGGAAAGTCTCTCTCGCAAAGCTCAAGACTTTTTGCGATATTGATGCCTTAATCCTGGAGCGGATAACCGATACCGCAATGTATTTCAGAGAAACTATTTGGGGGTGACAAGTATGGCAATCAAGGAAAGCAATGGTATGCACAAGGGCGAGCCGATTTATTGCCCGGTCAATGGTTTCGACTGCCCCTATTGTAGCGTGAATGGTATCTGCTACATCAATGACCCTATGGAAGATTGCGACGATTTTGCAAGCGTGTTTGACAGCTGGGAAGAATGGGAAAATTTATAATTTTCCCTTGACACCCTTAAAAAAATATGCTATAATCTATATGTAAGATAAAGAAAGGCGGTATCCAAAATGGCAAATACTATCTGGTTTGATATGGACGGCACTATCTACGACCTGTATGGTCAGGAAGGCTGGTTGCAGGCTCTGCGCTGTGAGGACTGGGAACGGGCTTTCTACCTTGGCAAGCCCCGTGCGCACATCGACCGCATCAACGCTGCTATCGAAGCCTTGGTAGAAAACGGCTGGACGGTTGGTATCATCACTTGGGCACCAAAGGGCTATGACTGGGACGATGAGCAAGTCGGAGAAGTCAGAGATGTTAAGCACCGCTGGGCTTGTGAGTTTACTCCTTTTCTTGCTGATTGCTCTTTTGCTTGCATCCCCTACGGCGTGAGCAAAGCACAATTCCTGCTGGATATGGGAAAAGCTGGCGAACTCAATTATCTGGTGGATGATAACAAGGAAGTTCGTAAAGACTGGCGTTCCCACTCCTGCAAGGGCTGCACTTTCAAGACTATTAACGCAAGTCGTTCTTTCTACCGGACTTTGGAAGGGTTGGTGATGTAAAATGGTGAAACACTTTCTCGTCAATGTGTGCGGTGAAGATGTGCTGGCGCTGGGAGAAACTCCCAGCGAAGCCAGGACAAGTGCTATTGCAAGGTATTTCAGAAACCATCCCGAACTGGTAGGCCAGGCCATCGAGTTGACAGCCCCTTGTCAATGGAATGGAGATTGCCCCGAAGGTGTAAAAAATTGCTCAGAATGTGTTGCATTTTTGCGCCAAATGTGATATACTAAGTACATCAAAGGAGGCGAACTTGATGGGCTACATGGAACGACTGGAAACCCTGTTGCAGACAATCTTCGACGATCTGCTTCTGATGTTGGAATTTGATGATGATTTCGGCTATGATGTGGTGAACGAAGTTGTCCTGATTCCCTACAATCCCCATGTGGAACTGCATTCGGAATTTGTTGTACCTTTCCTTGAAAGCGTGCGCAAGCTGGGCGGTTCTACTGACACCTACTGCACCTACTACTGGTCGCTGATGCACGAAGTGGGACATTTCTACACCATTGATGACATTGAGGACGATGACACCGACCTGCGGGAACTGTGTTGCGCCTTGGGTGTGGAAAGCATGGAAATGTATTCCAATTTACCTGCGGAACGGGCTGCGACTGGCTGGGCTGTGCAATGGACGCAGGACAATCCCGAACAGGCTCAGAAAATTAACGAATTTGTAACATCTCTGTGATGGAGATGTTGCAAATTTTTTTTTGAAAAGGGCTTGACAATCGGCGGCCAGGGTGGTATAATGGCGGGCCGGTCGCGGGCGTCTCGGCCCGAATTTCCCA
>JAZNAJ010000096.1:0-8139 GCA_045586445.1 Clostridia bacterium
CACAACTGTCTAAAAAAGTAGACAGTGTTTCACATGAAACAATTTTGCTACACTCCAAAAAGGCACAAAAAAGTATTTTATAACTATATAGGCATTTAGTAGCTTATCCCCCATGTGTGGAGTGTTCCGCAATTCCGCTACACAAAAAGCAATGTGCATTGGGGCTACAAAGGCATTGGGCTATCGCCCTCGCCTTTTTCGCCCCTCGCACATAGCTTTTTGTTTCGCTCCATTGCTCCACACACCACACCTGGGGCAACGGTCGCTCCACTACGCAACAAAAAAGCGTCACTCAAAATAAAACATCGCTCCGCTCGTTTTATTTTTTCGTTCGCTTTTTCGTTGCTCCGTTCCGCTCCCTCACTTGCTACAGTTTGGGTTTTTCGGGCTTCTCTTTTTTTGTGCCTTTTTTCCGTTCCGCAAAATTGTTTCATGTGAAACACTGTCTACTTTTTTAGACAGTTGTGCTTTAAGGGTGTCTACTTTTTTATACAGTGGCGGTGTGTCATTTTGGCTCAGTGGGTTGTGTCGTTTTTGCCCTTTCGGGCGGGTTGTGCCTGACTGTGGGGCGGTTGTGCCCAATGGTTGCAAGTGTTTGCATAAAAGCACACAAATGCCTAATGTGTCCGTATCGCTTCCGCTGATTTGTGAGCGTAGCGAACACCACTACAAATAAAGCCCTTCTTGCGTAGGTAGATTTAAGCTGCAACACTGCCAAAACTTGTTCAGATGATAAATGAGCCGATAAAGCCCTAAAAGTGCTCTAAAAATGCCCTTTTTGAGCCGATAAAGCCCTAATTTTCGATCCGTTTTGCAATCTTTTTATAGCTATTTTAGATGTGTTTTAGATGTGTTTTAGATGCCTAGTCCGGCCTGGTGGAGCATCCACAATTCTTTTTATCCTGGGGCGGTGGGTCCAACGCTTCGGGAGTCACAACTGTGTTTGTGTTTTCCGTTGCGTGTGAGTGCGTTTTGTCGTGAAAACTCAACCGCCTTTTCGTTGTAAAACACAACTTTTTTTTATGCCTTTTCGCCTTGCAGATAAGCCTAGCCGTTGCGTTTGTAAACCGTTTGCCGTTGGTGTTTTGCCGTTTCCCTTGCCGTTTGCAAAAGTTGTCGCCCTTGTTTGCGTGTGCGTTTCCGCTCGCCTTGCCACATGGGGTGTATACTTTTTTATACACCACTTCTAAAACTTTCTAATAGATTGCCGATGTTGCACGAAACGCAACACCATGTTGCAAAAATGTAATTTTACATTCTGCATAAAAACCACGATAATAAAATTGTTGCCGTTGGCAATGAAAACACAATCAAAACAAATGGAGCGTACAACCATGACTGATGATTTTTTAACTATCGGCTGTGAGATTACACAGACTATTACAAAGGACTTTGCGGAACTTGACAAAATCAAAAACTACAAACAAGCCTTTGAAGCAGGCGAAACGGCTACACTGTCACTCGCCTTTGGAAACACCACCGTATACAAAAGCGATTTTAAAGCCGATTGCCGTGGAGAAATGCTAAAAGCCTTTTTGAACAAATGGCAAAAAGAACTTTTAACAGAAATTGCAACTGCCTGTTGCGATTTGCAAACTTTGCTTGAAAGTGAGGAAAACCAACAATGAAAAATTGCGAAATCTTTTGCGGTGTAAGCTGCCCTTGTGCCGACACTTGCCCTTTTGCAAACGACTGCAAACAAAACAACATTGAAACAACACCGTTTTTGAAAGAACTGTGTTGCTTGCACTCAATGCTTTTTGAAATGGCAAAAGAAGTGCAAGAAAATCAAACACAATTGCCACACTACACCATAAACGAAACTTTTTTAAATGCACTTTGGCTTTTCCGTGGAGCAATCGAAAAACTTTGCAAAGCCTGTTACGACATGAACGACTGCAACACCAACTTTGCAACATTCGATAAATGCGTTACGACTTGGGAAAACACAATCAGAGAAACGCAAGCAAACTTTCTGCGTGAAGCGTTTATGCCTTTACGCTCACAAATACGCTTGCACGACCTCAGCCGGACGGCTACAACGGAGCAAAACCGCTTTGAGTAAAGAGCGGCGGAGCCCCACAACCCACAACCAGGATATTGTAACGGCAAGCGATTGAGTGCGTTTTGCCGTTGCATTGCGTTTACAACACTATGGGAGCGTTTACTATGAGCAAACACACTGCAATTACTTGGAAACCATGCCGTTTTATTGCTTTTGAATGGGAACGATGTGACAAAAACGGCAACGGTATTTACACCGCCTTTTTCTTGGCACATGATACTACACCGCAACGATTTAACTGTTGGGGAGCGAGCGAACACCGCAACACCCTAGAGAGTACAAAACCGCTCACAAACTTTGAAGTGTCTTTTGAATGGCGATACGGCAAAAAATGGCTCTTGGGATTAAAACCCATTGAGCAATAAAAACAGCACCGCCTAGCCCTTGCAGAAAACGCAAGGGCTTTTTTGTTGCACAAAACGCAAAAACCATGTTGCAAAAAACGCAACACCATGTTGCAAAAATGTAACTTTACAACACCGCAACTTTTGCCGATAATATAAACAACAAACAACAGGGGGCATTTACTATGTACAGTTACGAAAAGGGCTTAGTAGGTGGGCTTGTTACACTTGCCGTGTGGCTCGTGTGGCAACTTGCAAAAACAATCTTTTACCGTTTGCCGTGTGCCGTGTGCCGTTTGGTTACACACAACAAATAAGCTACTAACAAAAAAGGGCGGGTGCGTTTTGCACACCGCCTTTATTTTTTTTAACAACACCCTGCCAGTGCAAAACCCGAAAACTACACCGCCTTAAACTACACCAACGGCAAACCGTGGAGCCGAAAAACAACACCAACAACAAAAACCGTTCCGCATAAACACCACGCTTTTTTATGTGTGCCTTTTGGCGGCCATTGGATTATTTAGGGAGCCGGGCGGGGGAAGCCCGGCAACTGAAAGTAGTGCAGCATTTTCTTGATTAGTTTGGGCTTGTTTGCGTGGCAGCTCAGGGCAAAACGGCAAAAACACCCACAAGGGGTGTTTATCCTTGCCGTTTCGCCCATCGCTTCCACGCAACGGCTATCGCCGAATCACGGACAGTGCCAGCGTTTTTCTTGCAACAGTTTTTGGAACGCTCGCGCGATCCAAAAGATTTTCTTACGGCATTTTTCGCTCGCTCCGCTCGCCTTTTTTTTATCGCTCCGCTCCAGGTCTTTCACTGCTCGCTGAACGCTCGCGCGAACGGTCAGCCACCGTTCGAGGTTTTTTCTTTACAATTTCTTTATTATCTCGTAAAGTTTTAAGCATGGGTACAATGAACACTTTAAGAGCCGATTATATCGGCAAGGTCGGAAAGACTTACGGTGTCAGACAGTACGGTAAATCTATCGAAAAGGCGATTCCCTTTTCTCACAGTCCGCACAATAAAACGCAAACGCAAAGTGTAAGGGCTTTTGAAAAGTTAAATCGCTTTTCCGCTTATGTCGCTAAAACATTTTGGCGGTATCTGAATCTTAGCGATAAGACGATGTACAAACATAATGCGGTTGCAAAATGGCTTAAACCGTGTGTCAAAAACCACTCTTTCCAATTGGCAAATCTTGTTGAGGTTATACCGTCAAATAGCAGCTTGCGTTTTGGAAACATCAACATTGATTTGGAAGCAAAAACAGCAGAAATAGAGTTTATCAACGCTCCATATTCTGCAAATACAACAAGAGAAGATATTTTTATCGCTCTTGTAACTGACAATGGCACGGTGAAAGCGGGTGGTGCGTTTTCAAGTGTCAGTCAGACGGTCTCTTTTTCTTGGGATTATTCGGATTTTATCAGCCTAAGCGTGGTAATGTTCAAAAGTTCCGTACAATTCGGGAAGAAGATAATTAACGGTTTGTGTCTCAGTACGGAAACACAAAACTTTGTCATTAACGGTATTTTGTACACCAGCTTAATGCCGTTGAATGAACCGCCACGCTACAATGAAGGTATTCTTACTTTCAGCGATAGCGATTTTTCTTTTGCAGATAATCTTCTGCATTGGATTGAAAACTAAAAATCAATAGGAGTAAAAATTATGGCAGATATTAGAGGAATCGAATTAGCAAGCGATATTTACGGCTTGGAAGATACGCAAGGGCGGACAGCTACGCAGACCGCCCAAAACACGGCTACTGCCGCTTCAAATAAAGCGGATTCTAACGAAACCGCTATTGAAGCTATTCAGAACCTTATTCCGTCAACTGCATCAAGTTCAAATCCGCTTGCAACAGAAGCAGATGTTTCTGCAGAAACAAGTGTAACATCGGGAGATATTACTTTTTCACCAAGTTTTATTTCGGTACAGTCGAATGGGTATGCAAAATGGCAAAAATCGGGAAAAATTGTTAAAGTTTCCTTTTATTTGGTAGATGTTCTATTAGCACAAACGGCCGATGTAATCCTTGCAACAGGGCTTCCTGCCCCCGAATTAAATCGTTCTATAGGTGATATTAGTTATTTAAACGGAAAGAGTGCCGTATCGGGGCAAGGCTTAGTAGTCTTAATGGTTAATTCTAGTGGTGCTTTAATTACACAGGGGGGAAGTTTGCCTAACGGTACATTGCACGGCTCTTTTGTTTATATAGCACAGTGAAAAAAAAAGAGTTTTGCAAAATCATAGTTTCCACTCAAACAAAAACCCGGACTGCTCACGCAGACCGGGTTTTTTTGTCCGTACAAACTCCGTACACTTGACAAAATCCGAAATTGTACTGTATAAAAAAGTATACTACTTAACAGGGGGAAAATCCTATGGGAAAAATGAACACCTTGAAAGGTAACTACATCGGTAAAGTCGGTCAGACTGTCGGTGCAAAGTGGAAGAACCTTTCTACAGAGCGAGTTTTCACAAAACCCGCAAATCCAAACACACAGGCTCAGCAGACTGTACGAAGTGGCTTTAAAGCAATCAATGCTTTCGTAGCACTCTTTGCAGACCAGATTCGCTACAAATCTGCCCTTGACACATCGGGAATGTCTGTCCGCAATGCCATTGTTAAACTTAACAAAGAAATGGTTGCAGGCAATTCTTTCGACAAAACCACACTTATCATCTCGAAGGGTGGTTTGCAGAAAGTTGCAGGCGAAGCAGCTTCTGCAAGTGCAGGAAAAGTTACTGTGACTTGGACTGCCCCAACTGCTACAAACTTTACAGAAAATGCGAAGTTGGTAGCCGTCATGGTACAGGAAAGCTCAGGAATGGTTGAAGTTGTTGAGGCCGCCGCTGATGCCGGAACACTTGAATCAACACTGACATTCCTTACAGGCGATGTTGACATCTATGTTTACTACCTTGACAAACGAGGTTCAAACAAGATTGCTTCACTCAGTGATTACCTCACTGCAACAATCGCCTAAGTTTGGGGGGTGCTAAATGTCTGACGGAACAAAATCTACAATCAAAGTTATCCTTGAAGGGCTTATAGCTTTTCTTGGTGCTTTAGTGGGTGGTCTATTCTAAAGGACATGGGCGAAATCTTTTTGAAATAAAAAAGTTTTTGCCCACTAAAGCAATTCTTCAAAACCATGTAACCTTTACAAAAATCACTGTCAAAAAATTGACAGTGATTTTTTTTTGTCCTAAAATCTCCGCTAGGGGAGTTTATCAACAAAATATAGAGAGGTGTATTTATGGCAAAGTTTAACACTTTGGCAGGTGGCTACTATGGCAAACTTGGTGCTACCGTTGGTCAGCGTTGGAAAAACATTCGTACTGTCAGAGCGTATGTTATCCCACACAATCCACAAACAGAAGTTCAGCAGAAAAACCGTCAGCGTTTTTCCGACTGTGTTTTCTATGCTCAGTTGGCCGGACAAATGAACGCAAAAGTAACGGCTTTTGACACGACTTCAAAAACCTTGTGGAACGCTCGAATGTCTACTGCAAGGGCTTTGCAAGATTTGAATTATTCAGAAATGGATAGATTGCCCTTGTACCCGACAACTTTTTCAGTTCCCAACATTATTTCGGCAGCAACTATCACGCAAATCATCGATGAAACGCACATTCAAGTTACTGTAGAGGGCATAGCCCCAACGGAAGAGCGAGTTTTGACAATGCTATTACTTCTGCCAGGTGCTGAATCTTGGAAAGACAGATTAGCCCTCTGCATTGGCTCAAATGGCGAAGAGGGCGGAAACATCTTTACTTTCCGACTGCCCGAAGGTCTCACGATTCCGAACGGCACTAAAGCAAGATTTGTTTCATGCGATGATACAGATTCACTCACGGACTTAATCGCAAGTGCTCAAATCGATTTGCCGATTGCCGCTCCCGAACATCACACATTCGACACATCGATTACAAGTGTCGAGCGAAGCGGAAACAATTTTACATTCACTTTTGGCGAAGATTATCAGTCGGGCGACAATTCGATTACTGTTGCCAGTTTAAAAGGTGTCGTCAATGGTGCAATTACCACGGTTTCTAATCCGGCCGTTTCTTTGATAAACAACGGTGGCAAGTTCGCAATGGTTTACACGAGCGAAGCAACCGACAATCAAGATTTGATTGCTTTCCCGACAGGCTCAGAAGTCGTTATTTCAGAAATTAAGTCGTGGAGTTCAACCGTTCATGCGGACGCAACAAACGCAACAGAAAGTTTCTCTTCTACAGACCTTACACGAACTTACAAAAACACAATCAACAGTGTTACAAGAGACGGTTCAACATACACATTTGCAATTTCAAGAGCCGTTCCGACAATTACTTCAAAGTCGGGAGCCGTTACAGGAAGAGCAGTTATTAAAGGTGCAATTAGCAATCTTCTTCTTGCAGGCTACACGCTTAGTGGTAACTCACTTGTTTGGGCTAGTGGAGTAGTCGCAAATGAAAACTTGCCAGCTTTCCCAAGCGGTTCTACAATCACAATGGGCACTGTTATCGTTGGTAACGGTGTAACTTACAATCCTGAGCGAACAACCGCACAGGCAGTCACATCTACAGACCTTACACGCACCATGTCGCCGCTTACTTTCAGTTGGTCTACAAGTCCGTACAGGTGGGAAGCTACTTTCAACGAATCCGCAACTATCACAAGTGGTGGTGGCTATCAGTATGTTACAGTGAAGAATCACAATTTAATCAATCAGACGGCAACGCTGACTAGAATTACTGTTGGCTATTCGGGCGGAAAAATTACAGTCGCAAGCCCTCTCTACGATGATTCTACAATCTTGCTTGCTTCTGATATGGTGTCACTTTCAGAAGCAGTAAGTTTTGTCGCAAATGGTGTCACTTACACGCTCGCAGCTCAGCAGTTCACGGCCGTTAAAAACGGTGTACAGGTTTTGAATACTTCTAATTGGGGATATTCGGGCAATGTAGGAATGGAAGGTTTTGACTTCTATCTTGAATTGTATAACACTACAGATGTTACACCAGGCACCGCCCCAAGCAATTTAACGCTTAATCATCCGTCAGATGTCGAGCTTGGCGAAGAGGGCGGAAATGTCTTTACTGTCACAATCGATAACGCTACTGTACGCACAAGTTTTTCACATGATGATATTGAAATCCTTTTTGAAGCAAATTGTGAGGGTGCCGGACGAACTGAGGGCGAAGACGCAACAATCAGTTTGTCGGGTTATCCAATGTACATTACAGACGGAAACAACATTTGGCAGCTTGCTTCAATCGATGTTGATTTGACATCAAACGATTAATGCAAAAATAGTGTTCATGGCACGGTAGACACGCTACATCTAGCGTGTCTACTTTTTTATACAGTTGACAGATTTTTTTTTGTCATTTACTCTTAAATCACTTTTAGCCATTATTTCCCTTGCCTTGATCCGCTAAAGCGGAACAGGCAAGGGAGTTTTCGGGAGGGGGCAAAAATTGTGGAACGAGGAACAGATAAAGGCATTTCACAAGGAATGTCACGAGATTCAGCGAAAAATCCTTTGGGAGAAGTTCGCGAAATCGTCTTTACCAAAAAAAATCTTGTATCTTTGTTGCTTATTGGTGCGAAGATATTAGTCACGCTTTTTAAGCGTAGTAGGAACTCCGATTGAGAAAAAAAGAACCGCCCTTTCGGGCGGTTTGAAACACGGAGCGTTTACAGTTGGCTTCCTGGTACCTTTCAGAAAA
>JAZNAJ010000097.1:0-1655 GCA_045586445.1 Clostridia bacterium
CAGTTGATGTATATATTATAGCACAGATTTGAAATATTGTCAAGTAAAAAGAAAGTAAAATTGAGGCGCGCGGCCCCGCTTTACAAATTATTTACTTGACTTTTTATAGGAAGCGTGATATAATATATTTAAAGAAAAGCAAGGAGGGATACCCAATGATTTATCGGTTTGAAATTGTTTATTATATCGAAGCAGAAGATCGCGACTTCAATTCCTCTGGTTATGTTTGTGGCAACTCCTTTGGAGAATGCGCAGAGAAGGTTATGCAGAGATACAAAGATTATCAAATCTGTACTATTGGTTTTTCAGTCTTGGATGGAACAAAAGAAGGATTGGTTCTCTCGGGCGACCTGCCGGAACATTGGGATTAACGAATTCTTAACTTGACATAACACACAAAATGTGTTATAATAATTACATCAGATGAAGGAAAACATCTTAAACCAGAAAGGAACTACCACTATGATGAACGCCACCGAACTGAAGAATGTTATCCGTGATACCGTTGCGAAGTCTCTGATTGAAATGTTCCCTGATATGCGTTCCGTGCCGGAGAAGCCGTACACCTTTGTTGTGCCCGTTGAAATTGAAGGCCGAACCTATTGGGGCAAGTTGGGTCTGACCTCGGCACAGTTGGAAACCAAGAGTAAGGAAGCCTTTGATGGTTTTGACTGTCCTCCTGCCGCAGAAGCCTTTGATGCTTTCCTTGAGCAGCGAGCCGCCGAAGCCGCCGCAAAGAAGGCGAGTAGCGCAAAGAAGAAGAAGAGCAAGAAAGACGAAGACGCGGATGAAGAGTAAGTAAAGAAGAGGGGTTTTACCCCTCTTCTTTTTTATTAATTTTTTGTAAAATCCTCGCGCGCAAACCTGTTTTAAGAAAACTTAACTTGATTCTTTTGATGTTTTGTGTTATAATAAACTCAAGAAAGCAACGGAGGCAATTACAATGTTGAATTATTATTTCACTTACTATACCACCAAACTGAATGGCGAAATTATCAATACCAGTTGTGCTTCCGGTATCTGTGCGGAAGAAGAAGTCAAAGATGAAGTGATTTCCATTAACTGGGAAAATCTTAAAGACTTTTATCATAAGTATGGTCTTGTATGCGGCTTCAATGTATGGAATATGAAAAAGGGTCAACGCATCGGCCTGTTTGGTAAGGCATTCAGCGACCGCAAGGAATGGAAGCATCCCGAAACTGGTTTAACTTTTGAAATCACGCATCGCATGTACGAACCCAGCATCCAGACCATTTTGAATTGGCACGACCAGCGCAAGGCTATTCAATATCTTAACGAAAGAAATTTACGGATTGGGGTTGACAAGTAATTCTATCCGTAATATAATAAGTATAACGAAAAGCAAGAGGCGATAATAATGAAACATTATTATACTGTAAAATGGGATGTGCACTGTAAGGATGGATTTATTTGCAATTACGAAAGGCAATTTGATAATGAACAGGAACAAACAAAATTTTGGTTTGACCTTCATCATAATAAAGAAGTAGTCTGGATTTGTAAAACCGTAGAAATAATTACAGAAAGGAACTGACAAAAGATAAGAGCAATTATATAATTGCGCTTTAATTTTTTGTAATGTCGGTTCACGCGGGACAATTTAATAAAAAATTAAAGAAGGGCAAAGCCCCCCT
>JAZNAJ010000098.1:0-9794 GCA_045586445.1 Clostridia bacterium
ACGACAAACGACTTGTGTTGATTAAATTTGCAAAAAAAGAAAAGCCTGAAAAATAATTTCTTTGGCTTTCTGTTTTTTCCATCTGAAATACCGCCAATCTTGGCGGTGTTTTGCTTTAAAAACCCGCATCTTAGGGAGGTGGAAAAACTGTTTTGAAAACCCTGAAGTGAGGGGTTTAAGTAAAAAACATATTTAAAGTGCGATTCAGTTACAAATGACCAAACTTTAAATCGTTTTTTGGGGGGTGCAAGGGGCACTCCCCTTTGAAAAAGAGTTTTTACAAAATTTAACATTTTACTCTTGCAAAACAGAAAATAATGTGTTATACTATATCTGCGACATATTTACAATACTCAAAGGTAGGGTTGTGTTTGGCAAAAACGCAACCTTTGATTGGTATCCTATCTTTGAGGAAATGTGTCGCAACATTCAATCGAAGCAAGCGTTTTTCGTGCGTCAGCTTTGGTTGGCGCACTTTTTTATTTTGGAGAGATACTACAATGCCCGATTTTGAAAAACTGTATCATAAAGCATTTAACGGAATAACCGACCAAATAAATTCGCTTATCAAACTGCAACAAGAGGTTGAGGAAGAGTACCTTAAGTCTTGCGAAAATGACGACAAGCGCCTTGTGTTGATTAAATTTGCAAAAAAAGAAAAGCCTGAAAAATAATCTCTTTGGCTTTCCGTTTTTTCCATCTGAAATACCGCCAAAATTGGCGGTATTTTGAGAATACTCAAAGGGGAGCGATTCTCCCCATCAAAAAAGACCGCGAAAATCGCGGTCTTTTTGTTCTATCATATTTTATTCGGGGATAATTACTTCCTGTCCGCCCAGATAAGGTCTGAGAACTTCAGGAACAGTAACCGTTCCGTCTGCATTCTGGTAATTCTCCAAAATAGCGGCAACAGTTCTGCCTATTGCAACGCCTGAACCATTGAGTGTATGAACAAGCTGTGCCTTGTCCTTAACGGAATTTTTATACTTGATATTTGCGCGTCTTGCCTGGAAGTCTTCAAAGTTGGAGCAAGAAGAAATTTCCACAAATCTGTTGTAGCTGGGCATCCAAACCTCGATATCATACTTCATCGCTGCGGTAAATCCAAGGTCGCCGATACAGATTTTCACCACTCTGTATGGGATTTTAAGGAGTTTTAGAACCGATTCAGCATCGTTTACCAGCTTTTCAAGTTCTTCATACGATTCCTCAGGCTTGGTGAATTTTACAAGCTCTACCTTGTTGAATTGGTGCTGACGGATAAGCCCTCTGGTATCTCTGCCCGCACTACCGGCTTCCGCACGGAAGCAAGCGGTATACGCACAATACTTGATGGGGAGGTCTGCCCCATCTAAAATTTCGTCGCGATGCATATTTGTTACAGGAACTTCAGCAGTTGGGACCATAAAATATTCGGTGTTTGCAACCTTGAATGCGTCTTCCTCGAATTTGGGAAGCTGTCCTGTGCCTACCATACTGTTTCTGTGTACCATAAACGGTGGGAATATTTCTTTATAACCATTCTGTCTGGTGTGTGTGTCAAGATAGAAGTTTACAACAGCTCTTTCAAGCTGAGCGCCTGCGCCCTTGTATACAGTAAATCTTGTACCTGTGATTTTGGCAGCGGTTGCTGCGTCCAAAATTCCCAAATTCTCGCCCAAATCCCAATGTGCCTTTGGCTCGAAGTCGAACTTAGTTGGCTCCATAAAGCGTCTTACCTCAACATTATCCTCGTCGGTATCGCCATCAGGAACTGTTGGGTTTGCGATATTGGGGATTGTATACATTATTGCATCAATCTGCTCGTCGATAGCTTTAACTTCGTCATCAAGTTTTTTGATATCCTCTGAAAGCACCTTCATCTGGGCAAAGATTTCGGTTGTGTCCTTGCCCTCCTTTTTTAGCGCGGGAATCTGCTTTGAAACCTCGTTCTGACGGCTTTTCATCTGTTCAACTTCAAAAAGGGCTTCACGGCGCTTTTTGTCCAACCCAAGAAGTGCATCAACATCAATGCGGTCTTCCTTTCGTCTTTTGAGAGCCTCTATAAGTTTTTCGGGTTCGTTTCTTAAAATTTTAATGTCAATCATCTTTATCTCCTATCCGCCGCAATGCGGCTTTTTGTAATATTATTTCAGTAAATCCGAAAGGATTTCATAATAACTGAGGGTTGCATCATCAAAACCCAGCGGCTCGATTTTTGCAAATTGCTTTTTTGCCTTGTCCTTGTTGCCCGACTTGTAAATTTGGTAAATATCCTTAAGGTCAGAAAGTGCTTGCTGACTTGTTACCAAGTCTGACCCCAATGACATCTTGTCATCAAGCGTTTTTTCAAGCTCTGCTTTTTCGGTTTCTAATGTTTTGACCTGCTCCTGCAATTTTAAAATCTGTTGCTGGCTGAGTGTCATATTTTCATTGTACTGCTCTTGATAATTTTCAAGCCGATTTTCAGAAAGACACGCCCCTATTACCAAAATCATCGCACATATACACATAATAAGTGCATAACCAAAAATCCGCCTGTAATTTTTCTTCATTTTTTCAGCTCCCATCTGTTTGCAAAAATTTTGCCCTTTAAAAGCGCCTTTTGTCTTTTTAATATGTCATCATTGGGCATATCTGTTTTCGTTAAGTAAATGACAATTTTAAGCGTTGCTTTTTTGACATATTTTTACATTATTTAAGTTTTTTGAGAATATTTTCCAGGTCGGAGTTACTGTAGTACTCGATTTCAATTTTGCCTCGTTTTTTGCCGTATTTGATTGAAACCTTTGTTTCAAATTTTGACGACAATTCTCTTGAAAGATTTTTGAAGTAGTTTTCCAAATTTTTGTCCACAAATTTTTTTGCAGGCTTTGTTCCTGATTGTCTTTGCAAAATCGCAACCGCATTCTCAACCTGACGAACATTTAACCCTTCCTTTATAATTCTCTCGGCAAGGGCAAGCTGCTCCTTTTCTTTTTCAAGGGGAAGCAAGGCTCTTGCGTGGCCTTGGCTTAACTTTCCGTCGATTACCAGCTTTTTAAGGTCTTTTGACAAGTTGTTAAGCCTTAAGGAATTGGCAATCGCGCTGCGGCTTTTGCCCACTCTTGCCGCCACATCTTCCTGGGTGAGGTCAAAGGTTTGCATCAGTTTTTGATAGCCCTCGGACTCCTCAATGGGGTTAAGGTCTTCTCGCTGCAGGTTTTCAATCAAAGCAAGCTCCATAACCTCTTTTTCGGAATATTCGCCCATAATACACGGGATTTCGGTTAACCCTGCCAGTTTTGCGGCACGCCATCTGCGTTCACCCGCAACGATAATATACATTCCGTCGCTTGTTTTCTTTACCAAGACAGGCTGGATAAGTCCGTGTTCCTTAATTGATGCCGCAAGGGCTTCGAGTTTTTCTTTGTCAAAGGTCTTTCGCGGTTGCTCGGGGTTTGGTTCAATATCGCGGATTTTTAATCTTAAAATTCCGTTTTCGCCCGCCTTTTTTGATGACGGCTTCTCTTGCACGGATTTTGCAACCGGCTTTACTTCAACATCATCAAAAAACGCACTCAAGCCTTTGCCCAAGCCTTTTTTTGGCTTTTGTTTTGCTTTTGTTTCTGCCATGGCACGCGCCTCCTTTTCTATTTATTTCGCTTTATCACTTCATCCGCAAGCTGGTTATAACACTCTGCTCCGCGAGAAGTTTTGTCATATTCAATAATGGGTTGTCCAAAACTTGGCGCCTCAGAAAGCCTTACATTCCGCGGGATAATGGTTGCAAAAACCTTATCGCGGAAGAATTTTTTAACCTCGTCAACTACCTGAATGGACAAGTTTGTTCTTGCGTCGAACATGGTAAGAAGCACGCCCTCAAGCGAGATTTCGGGGTTTATTGCCTTTTTGACAAGTTTAATGGTGTTTGTCAACTGACTAAGACCTTCCAAAGCATAATACTCGCACTGGATGGGAACAAGCACCGTATCCGTTGCCGCAAAAGAGTTTAATGTTATAAGTCCCAGTGATGGCGGGCAATCTATAAAAATAAAATCAAATTGGTCTTTTATCTTTGAAATTGCTTCCTTAAGTACATATTCGCGGTTTTGTTTTGCCACAAGTTCGATTTCGGCACCTGCAAGATTTATGTTTGCAGGGCATACCCACAGGTTGTCAAATTCGGTCTTTATTATGACCTCTTCCATGGGAACATCGTTGATTATACAGTCATAAACCGATGCTTCCACCGCCCTTGGGTCAACGCCCAACCCACTTGTAGTATTGCCTTGAGGGTCTATATCTATAAGAAGAGTTTTTTTGCCTTTTTTCCCAAGGCAAGCACTAAGGTTGACGGCAGTTGTAGTTTTGCCCACACCGCCTTTTTGATTTGCAATAGCAATTACCTTTCCCATTGTATCGCTCTCCTGTTTTCTTTAATGTGTAACTATATAATACCACTTTTTTTCAGAAAACTCAATACATAATTAAACTTTTTTCAAAAAATGTTTCACATGAAACAATTTGCAAAATCAGGTTTTACAAAAAATGTTTCACATGAAACAAAAAATACGGCAAAAACAAATTTTGCCGTATTTTTTGTTTTATTTTACTAAATTCTTTATCCATTTTTTGCTTTTAAACCGCCAAATCGAAAGTCCCACTTTAACAAATTCCTCTATCATAAGGGCAACATATATTTGGGTTATAGGAAGCTTCAACACAAGCCCTGCTATGCACACGCAAGGCACACCCACCAGCCAAACCGAGCCTATATCAATAAACGCCGCACCCCTGGTGTCGCCACCATTACGGAATATTCCGACTATAAACAAGAAGGTCAGCGCCTTTATGTTCATAAGAATTGCCATAAGAAAAAGAATGTCAAGTGTTGTGCTTTTAAGCGCAGGAGCAACATCATAGGGCAAAAGGACCACAGGGCGAACAAACACAAACGCAGTTGAAACCACCAAAGAAAACACCGCATTCATAAGGCAAAGCTTTTTTGACACAGTATACGCCTTTTCGTACTCGCCGCCGCCAATCATTTTGCCAACCATTATGCCCGTGGCGTTGCCGCCACCATGGAAAAACACCAAAAGAAGTCTTTCTATGTTCTGAACAATCACCATTATAACTGTCGCCTCGGTGCTGATTTGAGAGAACACCCACGAATACATAGTCGTACCCAGCGCCCACGCCCCCTCATTTATTATCACAGGGATAGCGGCTTTGAAGTATCCGCCTATCATATCTTTTGGGATCGTTATAAGGTCTTTGACAGGCGCCGCCTGAATAAACTTTTTGCCATACACCGTACCGATGATTATCGAAAACTCAACCACTCTTGCAATAATAGTTGCGAATGCCGCACCCTCTATGCCCATTGCAGGGATTTTTCCAACGCCAAAAATAAGTATCTGATTGGCAATAACATTGACAAAAAGCCCCACCGTTCGGGACACAAACGGAATCGTCGCCCGTTCGGTACAGCAAAGGCTTATGTCGTATGCCGATGTAAGCCCTGAAAATATATAGGAAAAGCAAGCTATCCTGAGATATTTTGCACCGTATTCCACAACAGCCGGGTCTTTCCTGAAAATTCCAACAATCCATTCCGGGAAGAACAGCGCAGGCACAACAAAAATCACGGTCGCAATGGTAACAAGTATAATGTTGAGTCCCAACACCTTGCGCATTCTGCCAAAATTCTTTGCCCCCCAATACTGGGAAGCAAAAACCCCGGCGCCGCCACACACACCAAAGGTAATAACCGCAAAAAGGAAAAACCACTGGTTGGCTATCCCAACCGCCGCAATTACATCCTCGCCAAAGCCACCCAGCATAACGCTGTCAAGCAAATTAATAAACGCCGCAATAAGCTCCTTAAGTGCCATTGGTATCATAAGCCAGAAAAAGCTTTTATATACTGCCCTCAAAAAAACATCTCCTTAATTTACATTTTTTGACATTTATAAGTCTTTCATGGTAAGGGAAATGCGTTTTTTATTGACATCTACCTCCAGCACCTTTACCTTTACAATATCGCCTATTGCAACCACATCCATAGGGTGCTTCACAAACTTGTCGCTAAGCTGAGATATGTGTACAAGTCCGTCTTGATGAACGCCTATGTCAACGAACGCTCCAAAGTCAATTACATTCCTCACCGTTCCCGTGAGCAGCATATCGGGTTTAAGGTCTTCCATCGACATTACATCTTCACGCAAAAGCGGTTGCTCAACCGAATCACGAGGGTCGCGGCCCGGTTTTATGATTTCGTCTACTATGTCGCGAAGCGTCGGCACGCCCACACCAAGCTCTGTTGCAAGTTTGGTCAGGTCTTTGCCCTTCATTTTGTCCTTAATATCGCCAAGTTTGCCCTCTGCCACATCGTTTTTGGTGTATCCAAGCTCCTTTATCAGCTTTTCTGCCGCCTTATAGGACTCGGGGTGTACTGAGGTGTTGTCAAACACATTCTCACCATCTGCAATACGCAAAAATCCTGCACATTGCTCAAAGGCTTTGGGGCCAAGTTTCTTTACAGCCTTAAGCTGAGTACGATTGGTAAATCTGCCCTCTTCTTCTCTGTATCTAACAATATTCTCTGCAATTGCAGAGCTTATTCCCGAAATATGTTCAAGCAGTTTGGAAGATGCAGTGTTAAGGTCAACTCCAACGCTGTTTACGCAGTCTTCAACCACGCCACCCAAAACATCACCAAGGCGTTTTTGGTTCATATCGTGCTGATACTGTCCGACACCGATTGCCTCAGGTGGAATTTTAACAAGCTCGGCAAGGGGGTCCTGAACTCGCCTTGCGATAGAAATAGCACTTCTTTGAGTTACATCAAAGTCAGGGAACTCTTCCGTTGCCAGCTTTGATGCGGAGTATACCGATGCCCCTGCCTCGTTGGTCATTATATATTTGACCGTTCTGCCATTGATTTCCTTAATCAGGTTGGCAACAAAAATCTCGGTTTCCTTTGAGGCTGTGCCATTGCCTATGGAAACAAGGGTAATGTTGTGTTTTTCAATAAGGTTCTTTATAAGGGTCTTTGCCGACTCTCTTTGTGCGTCGGAATGTGTTATATAAATCACGCCTGTATCCAAAACTTTGCCCGTAGCGTCAACAACCCCCACCTTGCAGCCTGTACGATAACCAGGATCAAGCCCAAGCACCACCTGGCCGCGGATGGGTGCCTGCATAAGGAGATTCTTCAGGTTTTCACGGAATATCTGCATCGCCTGTTCGTGGGCAATGTCGGTCAGTTCATTACGGACCTCCCTCTCTATTGCGGGCTTTATGAGTCGGTCATAGGCATCGGCAATGGCACGCTCGACATATTCCCTGCCTGCAAAAGCCTCCTTGGGGAGTTCTTTCTTATATAAATAGTTCAAAATCCGTTCTTCATCCACCTCTACCTTGACCGAAAGCATTTTTTCAGCTTCGCCACGGTTTATGGCAAGAACCCGATGGGGTACAGCTTTTGCAACGCCCTCGGCAAATTCGTAGTAGTTGCGATAAACCGAATCCTCTTCGGGGTTTGTGGCTCTTGCAACCAAAAGTCCGTCTTTGGCAGAAAGTTCCCTTATCTTTTTGCGATGCTCTGCATTGTCAGAAACCATTTCCGCAATAATGTCCATCGCCCCCGCCAATGCGTCTTCAACTGTTTCAACGCCCTTTTCAACATCGATAAATTTTTCTGCCGCTTCCTCTGCCGTCGCCTCGCTTAAGCTTTGCATATAAAGCGCCATCGCAAGCGGTTCCAAGCCCTTTTCCTTGGCAACCGTGGCACGGGTACGCCGTTTGGGGCGGTATGGTCTGTATATATCTTCAAGTTCAGAAAGTTTTTCGGCTTTGTCGATTTCTGCCGAAAGCTCCTCTGTCAGCTTGCCTTGTTCTTCGATTATCCGTTTTATGTCGGCTTTGCGTTCCTCCATATTGCGAAGATAGGTCAGGCGGTCGTCAAAGGTACGCAAAACTTCATCGTTTAGCTCGCCTGTCGCCTCCTTGCGGTATCTTGAAATAAATGGGATGGTGTTTCCCTCGTCAATCAGGGCAATGGTGTTGTCCACCTGCCATTGTTTTAAGGATAATTCTTCTGCCAGCTTTTGAGCAATAGTCATAGTAGCGGTCTTTCCTTTCGTCTTTTGTTTTAATTCGCCCCATCGGGCGGTGCTGCAAAGAATGTCGTCAGCATACCTTTGCATTGTTTTATTTAAATTATTGCCAAATCCAATCGTTAAAATCCATCAAAGAGTGATATCTGGCTGGTTTCGGGCAATCCCTTAAGGCAACCGTTTTCACGCAAGGTTTCAACAACAGTCTTGGTCAGTTTGGCACGGGTTTTAAGGTCATCAACAGACATAAACTCACCGTCTTGCCGTGCGTCCTGGATATTCTGCGCCGCGGCATCGCCCACCCCCTGAAAGGCATTAAGCGGCAGCCTTATCTTGCCGTCAACCTTTTGGAACTTGAACGCATCGGACTCGTAAATATCTGCAGGTAAAAATTCAATGCCCCGCTGATACATTTCATGACAAATTTCGCAAATTGTATACACCGACTTCTCGGTAGCCGACCAATCGTTTTGTCTTTGCTCCAGATTCCGCATTTCTGCGGTGAGAATCTCGTCGCCCCTTGCCATTATTGCCGCATCAAACAAATCGGCACGCACGGTAAAGTAGGCAATATAAAAGTCAATGGGATAATGCACCTTGAAGTACGCCACGCGGAAAGCCATCATCACATACGCCGCCGCATGGGCTTTGGGGAACATATACTTTATCTTCTTACACGAATCAATATACCAATCAGGAACATTGTTCTCACGCATTGGCGTTTCAAATTCTTCGGGCATACCCTCTTTTGCGGCTCTGCCCTTGCGGACAAACTCCATTATTTTAAAGGCTGTGCCCGGTTCAAGGCCTTTATTAATCAGGTATGTCATAATATCATCACGAACACCTATAACCTCTGAAAGGGTTGCTGTCCCCGCCTTGATAAGCTCCTGGGCATTGCCCAGCCAAACATCCGTTCCGTGGGAAAGTCCCGCAATAAGGACAAGCTCGTAAAAGGTTGTTGGAAGTGTATCAAGGAGCATCTGTCTTGTAAATGATGTTCCAAACTCCGGAACGCCAAAAGTCCCCACCTTGGAACGGATTTGTTCGGGCGTTACGCCGATTGCATCGGTTTTTGAGAATATGCTCATTGTTTCGGGGTCGTCAAGAGGTATCTTGGTTGCATCGACACCGGTCAATGTTTCAAGCATACGGATTGTCGATGGGTCATCGTGGCCAAGGATATCCAGTTTCAAAAGGTTGTCGTGAATTGAATGGAAGTCGAAGTGGGTTGTGATTATTCCCGAATCCTTTTTTTCTGCCGGGTGCTGAACGGGACAGAAGTCGTGAATATCCATGGTCTTGGGGCAGACGATAATTCCGCCCGGGTGCTGACCCGTTGTGTTCTTTATGTCAACAAGACCTTTTGAAACCCTTTTAAGTTCTGCCTGGGTCGGGGTAATCCCCTTATTCTCGTAATATTTTCTGCCATAAAAGCCGATAGCGGTTTTGTCGGCAATTGTGCCGATTGTACCTGCTTTAAAAACATATTCCTCGCCAAAAAGCTCTCCTACATATTTGTGAGCGGTTGCCTGATACTCGCCTGAAAAGTTAAGGTCAATATCAGGAACCTTGTCGCCCTTGAAACCAAGAAATGTTTCAAAAGGAATATTAAATCCGTCTTTTTTGAGCTTTGCTCCGCAATTGGGGCAAACTTTGTCAGGCATATCTATACCAATGTTATATTCGCCTTTGGTAAAGAACTCGCTG
>JAZNAJ010000099.1:0-2184 GCA_045586445.1 Clostridia bacterium
TCTTTGAGGGTCAATCGGTGGGCGGTATTACAGAGCTGACCCGTGAGGATGCAGAGGCAATGGGCTTTACCGTGGAGGGGCGTTTCCCTGAGAAGGAAAGCGAGATTGTCATCACCAAGTATCTTTTCCAGATGATGTACTTAGCAGGTGTCCAATTTGGGGATACCGAGATTTTGCCCGAATACTTAACCACCGCAGAGGGGGATGCCGCTTCCATTTTGGGAAGAACCCTGACTCTGTTCCGTCGTGACTTCACCATTGTGGGCGTGGTGGATACTGGCTTTGATTTTAACCAAGAGCGGTATGCCATGTTCCATTGGGATTACACTGGTCCTGTCAAAGATAGCGAGATGTGGCAGGCAAGAAGCACTATGGAATCCGAACTCCGCTACGGGTATCACACCCTTGTCATTGGATTCCCCGGTGTCATTGACTCCCTTCCTAACCCCCAAGGTGGCGTGTATCGTGAATACGGCGCTTACTTCCAGGGAGATAAATCCCCCTTCTTGTCAGAAGACCCTGAGGGAAAAGAGGGGCGGACCATGCATTTTAATCGCTATGTGGGGAACCAAGAAATTGGTCAGTTCTCTGTGGTGTGGCTCCGTAGTGGCAACAAAACAGTGATGGGGGCAAAGGAGATCATTCTTCCCATCAATTTCTGTTTGCAATATGAGGCAAACGAGTTTGGACTCACCCTAGATAACAAGGTGCTCCCCGACATTCTCAAAGATGTGCTGGAATATGAAAACCAATATCCAATGCGCGAATGGCTCTATGATTCTGATTACAATTACGACACGGTCTATGAGAAGTATGTAGCGACCATGGAGAAAAAGGGACAGACCCCTGTTACCTTTGAAGAATATAGCGACGAAATTTGCGAGTTCTTAAATGCTTATTATCGCCTAAATCTCTCCAAAGACCTTTGGAAAAAGGTGAGTGGAAAGGATGGCGGTATCCTCTCAGCCGACCAATATGTGATACAAGACATTAGCACGTATGCAACCGACCGCGCTATTTGGAACTTTATCTTGGAGCATGAGGAAGCAATTATTAACGAGAGTAAAGATTCTAGTTCTGGATTCTACCAGTACTTAGATGGATGTCTTGGCTCCGAAGGGTTGCAAAATTTCTTAGCGATTGAAAATGAGGAAGATCGCCGTCCATTTCTCCTTTGCTATGCCGCACTGTACATTCGCGAAAATGAGTATACGACCGCATTTGGTGCTACCGAAACCTTCAATGCGATGATAACAGCAGAGAAAGAAGCCGCAAAGGCGTTGGAAGCACAGCACTACAACACCCTGTATGGTGTCGAATTTACACATGAAATGTGGATGGGGCTCATGAATAACTGCGGCTCTGACTACTTCCGCGAATATGTAAATAACATGCAACTGCAGGATTTTGTCAGAGAAAAGATGGTCTTTGAATTTGTCGTTACCAACTGGGAGGACATCAAGGCACAGAGTCTTGAAAAAGGAACTGGTTTTAACACCTACCTGCATGATATTGGCATAGATGCAGAGGGCAATTATGACCCTGATAAAAAGCCTGAAAACGGGTACTCACTTGAGTACAACGAAGGCATTCTCTTCTCCCGTGCCATGGATTATGTGCGTCAATGCAACGATAATGGTAGTTCTGCCTTCGGTCAGGATGTCAAGACTCAAATAGAGAATAAAACCATTGAATATGCCATGGCAGGGGTACAGAATCTCACCTTCCCCAAACTGTACTTTGGATATGAACAATACTTTGATGGTGGCTCTCAAAGGGTGATGGAAAAGCATGCGTACACCATCGCAGGCTTCTTTATGCCCGAAAATAGTGCCCAAAATGACTGCCTCCTCTCTGAGGACCTGTATCTAAAAGCACTGGATACCCAAACCAACAATGACTATAAGGTCTCCTATGGGGAACACAAGAGTGGACGGTATGTCATGGCTTTGGCAAAACTGCCTAAGGACAACCGTGCCGTGCTGGAAACCCTCGCAACCCTACATAATGAAGCAGACAGCGACTTTGAGTTCCGTATGAAGAACAATGTGGCTGATGTCATTGACCAGTGGGGTGAAACCATTTTGATGCTCAATAAAATCTTCTTCTATGTGGGTATCGGCTTTGCTGTCTTTGCAGCCCTGATGATGCTGAACTTTATCTCGGTATCCGTCACCTACAAGA
>JAZNAJ010000100.1:0-15036 GCA_045586445.1 Clostridia bacterium
GCTAAAAATGTCTGAATCTATAAAAAAATTAAAAGAACGAGCGCTTAATGTCATAAATGTTTTTGCCGAAGTCTATGGCGATGCTGATTGCACCCTTGATTATAAGGAACCCTTGCAGCTGCTTATTGCCACTCAGCTTGCCGCCCAGTGCACCGATGCCAGAGTAAATATGGTTACTCCTGCACTCTTTGCAAGATACAAAACAGTCCATGACTTTGCCGCTGCGTCCGAAGACGAACTCGCAGGGTATATTCGTTCTACCGGCTTCTACCGGAATAAAACAAAAAATATAATCGCTTGTTGTCAAAAAATTATTTCGGACTTTGCCGGTGAAGTTCCAAAAACCATGGACGAGCTTTTAACTCTTCCCGGAGTTGGTCGAAAAACTGCCAATCTGGTGCTCGGCGATATATTTAACATACCCGGTATCGTTGTGGATACTCACGCAGGCAGACTTTCAAGGCGTATGGGGTTTACCGAAAATACCGACCCATACAAGGTAGAGCTTGATTTGCTGAAAATTATTCCTCAGGAAAAACAATCTCTTTTTTGCCATCAACTGGTCTTTCATGGCAGAGAGTACTGCAAGGCACGGCAACCACTTTGTAGCACCTGCCCCATAAACCATATTTGCCCCAAAATATTATAGCTTTATTTTTAAATTCAAGAGCAAAAGAGAGTTTTGCAAAGATTTTAAGAGCATTTTGCTAGCTAATCTCACCTAATCCAAAATAATCACTGTTGTAAATCTTGACTTTTGTTATTCCAAGTGATAGAATATCGGTTGTCGCCAAGAACGGCGGCGACGAAAATGTGGGCGCATAGCTCAGCTGGGAGAGCATCTGCCTTACAAGCAGAGGGTCATAGGTTCGAGCCCTATTGTGCCCACCACATTTACGGTCCGGTAGTTCAGTTGGTTAGAATGCCAGCCTGTCACGCTGCAGGTCGTGGGGTCGAGCCCCATCCGGATCGCCAACCTTTTTTATGCCGATATGCCTCTGTAGCTCAGTCGGTAGAGCAGAGGACTGAAAATCCTCGTGTCGGTGGTTCGATTCCGCCCGGAGGCACCATTCACATTTTTGTAGGTTGTGAATATAATATTATAAGCGGGAGTGGCTCAGTGGTAGAGCGTCACCTTGCCAAGGTGAACGTCGCGAGTTCGAATCTCGTCTTCCGCTCCAACAAAAGACAAAATGACGCCTACATTTGTGCGTCATTTTGTTCTAAATTTTGATACGGCACCATAGCCAAGTGGTAAGGCAAAGCTCTGCAAAAGCTCTATCCCCCGGTTCAAATCCGGGTGGCGCCTCCAGAAATCGACAAGATTCGTTAGAGTTTTGTCGATTTTACTTATTATTTATTACCTATTTACTATTTTGTCATACACCAAAACGGGATTGTTTGATATCAAACAATCCCGTTTATTTTATAAGTTTTATATTTCCTCACACACAAATTCCTTCGATTGGATATTTTCAACCAATTCAAGTCGGGAAACCGAAACCTCATAGGCAGTTTTGGTTTCCACCTCTGTTTCGCTTATTTTCTTTTGATAATCACGACTTTGGATTCTGCCTCTTATGACAACATTGTCCCCAACTTTAAGTGTTTCGGCATACTTGGCGTTTCTTCCCCAGGCTATGCAAGGGATATAATCCGATTTATTATACGACCGGTTTACAGCAATCAGCACATCAGCAATTTCCCGTCCAAAGGGAGTTGTGCGGTACACAGGTTGCTTGCATATGTACCCATTGAGATAAATAGAGTTTACGCTTTCTTCTTCCTCGTCCATTCTTTCTATATGCCGTACAAAAACCGTCAATATAAGGCGATTGCCTACATTGGTGAAGTTGTTGTATGAGCGGAACTGGCCCTCTATCCGCACCTTTTCACCTATTTGCAGCCCCTCTCCTGCCAGAAATTTCTCCGACACCGTGACTTTAATCACATCACTTGCTTCACTGAGTCGAGGCGTGTTAAGCAAAAATGTGTAAAACATCTCTTCATAAACCTCGTGGGAATATTCAGGCTCGCTTGCCACCGTTCCGCATACAAATACCTTGTTATTTTCTGTATATCCTACTGTATTCACAATAATTCACTCCCTAAGCCCTCGGTAGATTTTTGGTATATTTACATTATATTCATCAGCCTTGGATTTAGAACACCGATATATTCTATTATCCTTGCCCTGTTTTGCCAAAAATATTCTTCACAAAAAAACTGTTTAAAAGATATCATAGTGAATAAACTATATAAAAATGGCAAATTGGAGTGTTTGATAATGGAAAGATGCGCAGGAATACCGATGACCATACCAAGCCCTGGTGAAAAAGAAATCATCGCCGAAGACCTTGGTTTTATCACCTCCTCCACACGAAAGCTATTATCGGGCTGTGGGTTTTATTGTATGAAGGTGTTGGAATTTGCTTTTGACATATATGACCAGCATAAGGGAAAACCCCTCATCTTCCTCGCAACTACATTTGGGCGTGAAATTGCTGATGTGTTGATTGCCGTAAACCGGTCGTATAATAAATCGGATTATATCCCTTGCATAGCCTGGGGAAGAAACGCCAAGTATGCCGAAACACTTAAGGTAGGGGATAATGTTGTCATAAGAGGCAGAATCCAAAGTCGTGATTATCAAAAGAAAATAAGCGAAACAGAGGTAGAAACCAAAACTGCTTATGAGGTTTCGGTTTCCAGGCTAGAAATGGTTGAAAATATCCAATCGAAGGAATTTGTGTGTGAGGATATATAAAAAATCGCATTCGGCAGGAACAAGCCCATACCCACAAAAAATGAGAGAAACAAAAATTCGTTTCTCTCATTTTTAATTACCGTCTTTAAGAATGCACCTCTTAGCAAGATTTTTCTGGAAACTGAACGATATAGACGAGCTACCGGTTTAGTTATTTTTTTATTATTGGCATTTCCGTCATTCTCAGCTTTGAACAACCATAAGGGTATAATTCTTTTTCTTCCGCCGTCCCAGCAGGAATTCTGCTTTTTGGTTTTCTGGCACACACATTGTCATAATACTCTTCATATCCCCAATCGATAGGAACCATTTTGGTTTTTATAACTAGACTAGGTTTTTTTGACGAAAAAGGAGTTTCGTCTCCATCGCTCTCTATAACTTGAAATTCACCGTCTAAAAATCCATAATTCCAGTTTGTTTTTGGAAGATATTCATAATCACAGTAAGGAAATTTTCTTTCAATACCATCTTTTTCGTATTCGTACATCTTTTTTTCATATTGAATGGGTAGAGAAAATACCAAAGAACCATATTTTAAAGCGTACAAATTATTATCTCTTTTTATCAGCTTTGGTTCTGTTAAAATATATTCAACATCTAACTTTTCATTGGTCCAAATTTTATTAAACGAAATTATGTCCTTCCTTTCAACAATTTCACCGTTAATTTTTACCTTCTCGGCAAATTGGGGTATTCTTATTTTAAAATTAAATTTCACGGGGCTGTCTGTTTTAATTTCATAGGAAAACTTATTTCTAAACGGATATTCTCCCACAACTTTTATACTGATTCCATCAGTTTTTAATTCACAAGGAATTGGCACTGTATTTATAATCTCATTTTTATTATACATAAATGCTGACAAAACAAACTTGGGCCAACCCTGATTAAAATTCGCTGTGCAACATCCGTAATTGGGTTCAAGTCCAAAAAGATGTGCATCTTTGACATTGGTTCCAAATATAGGATTCCCTCGGAAATTCTGACACGCAATTTGGTTTGTCATTTGCACATATTGATGTGTCCACATATCATCAGATAATGTTGCCGGCAGAGCGTTAAACGCCAATAGTTCTAACTGCTCTAACCAGAATTTGTTGCCGGTATATGCATAAAGTAATTCATAAGAATACATTTGTTCAACAACCGAGCAAAGTTCCGTTCCCCTTATAGGGCTCAATCCTGCCAAATGTTCATCACCCGTAAAAGTTCCAACAGCAGTTCCATTATACTTTTTTAGTATATCATACATTTGTTTTGCTTTATTTTTATATTTTTCGCCAATAATATCACAGGAGACTGCCTCGCTCTTCAGCATCATAACGATTGAAACGATATGAGTTTCATACAGACCTTTTCCGTCTGCGTAAGCCTCACGATTTATCGGGGTCTTCCATAAATCCTGATATAACTGATAATCTGTACCTTGTTCAATAAGTATTTGGGCTAATTCTTTAATCCATTGCTCGCTACATCTTTCGAATAACCAATTTATTGCAATAAATGTTTCAAACCATCTTGATTTTCCCCACCTAAACAAACTAATAGTACCGCTCTTTAATAAATCATAGTAATTCTTAAGGACATTATAAACCACTCCTGGTATTCTTTCGTCCCCTGAACATTCATAGTAAACGATTAAAACTTTACTGATAAGTTGGACTACCCATGTGTCGTATTGTGGGATTTCACTTTCATCACACGGACATATCCAACCGTTTTCCTTTTGATTATCAAGGATAGCATCAATGTATTTTTTCGCTCTTGATATCATATCTTCATTATCCAACAGATATGCAAGCGGAATAAAGCCATCTAGCCAGTACGGCACTCGTTCCCATCCGTCTTTATCTCCGCCTATCCATGCGCTATCTCTTACATCAGGCCAAATTTTATCAAGATTTCCGGAAAGACCTTTTGCTTGAATTTCTAACTGTCGCTTTATCCATCCGGTTGGTTTTATTTCCTTTGTTGTGTACATTGAATATTTTTTCATAACTCCACCTCCATCATAATTATATCACCATTCTTCATTAAAAAAAATGAGTATTATTAACAAAAACATTGCAAATATCACTATAATCTGTTATAATTATATAAACGAGGTGATCGCATTGTATGGAATAAATATGAATAACAATATTGTATATCACTCAGCATCATTAAAATATTTTAAGCCGCACGAACACCATGTAACAAGAACATTTAACGAGGATGTTCTTTTAATGGTTTTTGACGGCGTGTTACGCTTTGAAGAGGATGGTAATTTATATGAATTAACAAAAGGGCAATGGCATATTCAAAAACATAATTCTTATCAATCCGGAATTTTGGAAAGTGATACACCTAAATATCTATATGTTCATTTCATCGGAGATTGGACATCATCTGATTCCGTGCTACCTATTGATGGAGAATTTCCTGTATTGGAATTTATGCCGCTTATGATTAAATTAGATGAATTGCGTTATAATAACGGCACAGAGATTGAAATAAATTCTGTTTTTTACACTATTATATCAAAGCTGTTTAATCTCTGCACCCAAAAACCAAACTCGATTGCAAGCAAAGCGTTAGAATTATTAACTAAAACTCCAAGTAATCCACCTACTTTAGATGAATTATCAAAAACATTAAATTATTCAAAAAATCATATTATAAGAATGGTAAAAAAAGAGTACGGATGTACACCATACTCTTATCTAATAGATTATCGATTAAATTACTCTCTGAAGTTGTTAGAATCCACATCACTGTCCATATCAGAAATTTCTGAAAAATGTGGTTTTTCACATTATTCCGCATTCTTCAAATATTTTAAAAACAAATATGGTATATCACCCAAAATTTACAGAAATAATCTCTTATAAAAAAACAGTCGTCTGCAGAGAGGCCATGTCCAAGGTCTATGAGAGTTTAGGTTGCATCTGCCTAAAACTTGCAAAACTCCAACTGTTCAAAAAAATATATTTAGAAATCACTTATTATTCTTTACTGTATTAATTGACGAAATCAACATTCTCTTTATTTTATCCACAAGCTTAATTATAGCATCATAATTATATTCAAATAGTTCTGTGTTTGTAAAGAAATTAAGTAAATAATATGACAACCTATTTTAATATTCCTTTGAATTTTTCGAAGCAGCTTACACTTCGCTTAACTCATTTTCCGCATATTCTGTATCAAAATTCAGGCGTTCCTCTTCAACCACAAGAGGCCTATGCATAGTTCTTTGATTTATCGCAGATATATATTCCCCCAAAAGCCCCATAAACACAAGCAGAATAGAACAAAACATCGATACTATTATCAATATCGGTGCGAGACCTGCCGAGAATCTGTCCCAATAAATAAGTTTGAGGACAAGATATACAAGAGCAATAATCAAACTGCAAACCGAAAAAATGCCACCGCTAAATACCGCAAGCCTGATACCAACCTTTGTATACGAAGTAACAGAAAGCATCGCAGCATCGTAAAGTGTATACAAATTGTTGTGGGTCTTTCCGGCACGCCTTTTGGGTTGTTCATAAGGGACTTCAATTCGTTTGCCGCCCAATTCCGCAACAAGCCCTCGTATAAATGGTGTCGGGTCGTCAAGTTTTCTCAGCACATCAAGAAAGCTCTTGTCGTATAGTCCAAACCCGGTAAAATGCTGTATGTACTCAATGTCAGAAAATTTGTTGATAAACTTGTAATAAAGCGACCGCATCCAATACATCAGTTTGTTTTCTTTGCTGGAAGTTTTGACACCGCATACAATCTGGTAGCCTTCTTCCCAATACCTCAAAAATTCCGGTATCATCTCGACCGGATTCTGAAAGTCGCAGCAAAGACTTATTGCACAATCGCCCGAGGTCTGCAACAAACCATAAAACGGAGAGTTGAACTGTCCAAAGTTTCTTACATTAAAAATTGCTTTGATTTTGTGATTTTCTGCGCAAATTTCTCTTAATATGCTTCGTGTATTGTCAGTCGAGCAGTTGTCAATAAACAGTATTTCATAATCATACTGCGGCAACTCCTCCATTTGTTTTACCACCGCTTTGCTGATTTCGCGAACATTTTCTTCCTCGTTGTAGCAGGGTATTCTGATAGAAACCAGTTTTTTATCCATCTTAATTTGCACCTTCCTCGTTTTTATTCTTTCTGAAAGACCAGAATTTATTAAGTAAAAAGTTGATTGGGATTGTGATTATTAAAGACAATATGCATGAAAGCCAATATTCTATATTGACTTTGCTTAATGCAATCTTGAATAAAGGCGACAAAATCAGTCCTGTCAAAGCATAACTGATAAATGTTTTTATGTACGAATAAAGGTGCTGCACAAAGGTTTTTTCGCCCACCTTAAAAACATATCTGCTGTTCCAAAAATATGAATTCGTAACACTTACGGTAAATGCAATTGCGGTTGTTATTATAATCTTTGCTCCTTCTGTTTTAAAAACATCTACAAAAAGAATATAGTAGCAAAGCATTTCTATTCCATAAGAAATAGCAGTGTTTGACATACCTACAATGCCAAATTTTATAAATTGCACTATCGCCTCTTTTAAATTTCTATATTTTTTAAATATGCTGTTCATATCATCTTCTCCAAATCCTTATTCAGCAAGTCTTTTAATCCCATCTTCAAAAGATATCTCCGGAATAAACCCTGTGCACCGGGTCAAACTGCTTATATCAGCACACAAATTAAGCTTTGGACCTTTGTAGTCAATGTCCCCTATGCCAACTTCGGCCCCGGGATTTATAATGTCTCTTGCAGCAAGTATATAGTCCTTCAACACTCTCGGCTTGCCGCTGCCCAAACAATAAATCTTTGACCCTTCACTTTTTTCGCCTATCAGCCTGAATGCCCGTCCGGCATCCTCGCTGAAAAGATAGTCCCATGTATTTTCACAAGGGGTCAGCTTCATTCGTTGACCTTTTTTCAAATTTGAAATCAGTTGTGATATCATTGTGCTTTCCTTATCAAACTTTCCAAACACACTAAAAACCCTGACCCAGGCAATATCAATTTCAAGGCGTTTTGCTTCCTGAAGCAATAGCTGACAAGTAGCATATTTAGCAATGCCGTAAGCAGTCTGTGGGTTAACCGGCGAGTCCGGTGAAATTTTATCAAGGCCGCTGTTTCCGTACTCCGCTTGCGAGCCTGACCCTATAAACTGCCTGCAACCAAGCTTTTTTGCTTCCCTTATGGCTTCAATGCTGAATCTTATATTATCAACCTGATACAAACAGTCCAGGTTTCTTCCTTCTCCAGTATGCCCCCATGCAAAATGATAAAATGTATCGCACTCTTCACTGATTTTTTCGCTAAGTGTACAGATGTCTGACAAATCGCACTCAACTATATGAAGTCTGCTGTCCTGCAAAAGTCTGTGCGTATTAGGCGAATTCTTTCTCACTACAGCATAAACCTCAATCCCATTTTTAAGACATTCGTTTATGGTAGCACATCCAATCATACTGGTAGCTCCGGTTATAACAACTTTTTTCATAACTGTTATTCCTCACAAACAGGTATATACATATTTTCTTTCAGTTCCTCCCTTGGCAGGAACGGAGCCATATCTTCCAAAGACGCCGATACCATCTGCCCGTTTTCAAGTCTGCGGCTTGAAACCTTGGGCTCGGTAATCTGCTCTTTCGAAAGCATAACTTCGCATATGCATAACTGCTTATTTTTTAATATATAGTCTATTTTTTCGGGCATTTCCTGATTGTTTTCAATACGGTAGTAGTCAAATCCATAAGCCGGGGCAAGCTTTGATAAATCAGGAAAACTTAAATCCCCGCTTTCCGGCCCGATACCTATCATCGGCGGTTCAAAAAAGTTTGACTGTGTCATCCGTATTGAGTGATACCCCTGATTGTTCATAACAAAGATAACGACAGGAAATTTGTTTTCTATTATAGTCTGAAGCTCCTGAATATTCATCTGGAAGCTTCCTTCGCCCGTTACCAAAAATGTTCTCTTGTTGTTGCGAGCCCGACACACACCTATTGCAGCCGGAAGGCAAAATCCCATTGCTGCCATATTTGGATTTGTTATAAATCTCATCCCTTCATGTATGTAGCTTGCCTGACTTCCTGCAACTCTTGATGTTCCAACCGAAACAACCAGTGCATCATCAGCCGAAAGTTTTTTGGTTAATACATCATAAAATGCGTATATATTTGCTTTTTTATCCTCATAGTGTTTGGGAAGAACAACCGGATATTTTTCTTTCCAAATTCTGCATTGTTTATTCCAATCTTCCCGAGGCGGTATTGGGTCAGTAATATTTTCAAGCAGTCCGCCTATAAGGTCCAAAGCATCGCAGCAAATCTTCATATCTGCATTAATGGTGTCCTTCTCAAGTTCGTTTTGGTCAATATCATTTATAATTTTAAATGCGCCTCTTGCCCAAAGCTTTGTATTGAAGCCTGTCTGGAAATATCCCAGACGCCCGCCAAATGAAATAAATAAATCCGAATTCTGGACCGCAAAATTCCCTGCCCGGTCGCCGGTAGTTCCGGTTCTGCCGACATATAAAGGATGCTCTGTCGATATAGCATCAATGCTGCTGACACCGGTTACCACCGGGATATTCAGCTTGTTTACCAATTCTATAAAGGCATCATGCGCGCCTGCCAGCCTTACACCATTCCCAACAAACAAAACCGGTCTTTTTACCGTCTTAACCTTGTTGATAATCTCCTCAAAAACAGTCCGGTCCGGCTTTATGGATGCCTGTTCGGGAATATACCCTGAAAGCTCGTCTGTTTCAATTATTGCCCCTTGCACATCAAGGGGTATATCAAGCCAGCATGGTCCCGGTCTTCCGGTTTTTGCCATAGAAACTGCTTTTTCAAGGCAGTACCGTATATCTTCGGGTTTTTCTACAAGCTGACAATACTTGGTCATATATTTGGCAGGCTCGATTATATCAAATTCCTGAATTCCACGAGTGCGAAGGTTTAATCCAGAAGCATATACCGTCGTCGAATAACGGGCTTGTCCGGAAATAACAATCATGGGAATTGAATCCATATATGCACCGGCAACTCCAGTAACAGCATTTGTTGCCCCCGGTCCTGTGGTTACGCAAACAAGTGCGGGTTTATTTTCAATTCGAGCATAAGCTTCTGCCGCCATAGCACACGCCTGTTCGTGATGATTATATGTTACCTTAAGCCCTTTGTGGTGTCCAAATGCGTCATTAAGGTGCATTGCACCACCGCCTACAACGCTAAAGCAATCTGTAATACCGTTTTCTGTTAAAAAATCAGCCACATAATCTGCTAAACGAATTTTCACCTATACCGCCTGCTTCCTTTTTAAAAATTCACAACTATACAATCGTCTTTCTCAACAATGCTTCCTTTTTTCGGCCATCTGGGCATACTTTCATACAAAGGTTCCTCTCGGTCAAATATTTCCATGGATGCCTGCTTAAAATTAAACCCATGATAGCTGAAAAACTTATGGAGTTCTGTATTTGCATATTCATCATCGGTATTAAACGCCCTTATGCCCCAATTAATATACGAATCGCATATGCTTCCCTGCATCTTTAAGGCGTATTTTTCATCGGTATTTATGAAGTTTCCGGCGCCCACCGCATTCATCGGTTTTTTCAAAAGTTTTACAAGCATAGAATCATTTTTTAAGTATGTTTTATCTTTAATATAGTCACTGAGTTCATAATTTCCTATAAACACAACGGGTTTTTCTGTATCAAAATTTTGATTAATTGTATATGCTACCTGCTCTACAACAGTTTTTTCTTCCATATACCTCACATAGTCTATGTTTGTCCAATAATTGAGTGTTGTTATTTGCAAAATCACCAGATAAACAGTCGCAGCCTTGACTATTTTTTTAAGCAAAGCCTTTTTGTCACAAGACTCAATTATATGAATAAACAAGAATATATTAAATGCTATAAAAAATGCCGATACCTGTTGAGTTCTTAATTTAACCCATCCCCAGCTTATTATTGCCAGAATAATATTCGACAAAAACAAGCCTGCAAATCCCAGAAAAACAGGTAGTGATTTTTTATTATATGTTAAGAATATACAGTTAACCGCACCTATGCCAAAAGCTATAACCAGCATTGTTACAGGGAAATACCACATTCCCCTTAAAACTAACTGGTATCCAAGGTTTGCAATCAGCGAAATAAGTGTTGATTTTTCCTTATCAAACAACTTCACTTGATTTGTTGTAATATGGCTGTCCGATATGTCAAATATATTCTTAATCGCACCCTGAAAAATAAACTCCGCAAACACCCCTATAATAAGCGGAATCGCAAAAATCAACCCGCAAATTACAAAATCCTTGAATTTTATCGTTTCTTTGGTGTTTAGGGCTTTTAAAATAAGAACTGCAAATACGCCCCCGAAGTAAACAACCAGCAAAGATTCGTACCAGGATGCAACAATCATCAACAGAAGCGCCGAATAAACTATATTTTGTATCTTTTTATTTTCCAAATAGTCAAACATAAGCCAAAGCGAAACCGCTGATATAAGCATCCCGCCACCTGTGGAAAAAAAGCAACCCTTATATGTTATTATCTCTAAAAAGATTGGCGCAGTTACAAGAAGACAGGAAAAGGCTGTCCTGGCAAATAAAGAAGTCTTTTTTAAAAGTCGGTCAAATATACAGCAAAAGACAATTGAAGCAAGAATTAAACACAGCAGACCAAAAACATCCGTTATATAAGCTGAAGTATCTGTTGTGCTAAGCAGTCTATTTAAGACTGACGATGTAAATCTGCCCTGTCTGAATAGCTCGCCATTTATATACCTGGACTGTGTCAGGTCATCTGCACTTATAGATGTATTCACAAGGAAAAATCCATAACCCGCAACCGCAGACAACATCAAAAAAAACATATACTTCAGATTTGATATATATGCCCAAATCCTTTCGCCCAGTCTTTTGTCCATATCAATAACCTCCTAATACTATCTTACCGCCTCAATGATTATCTTTGCCATATAGTCTATCATCTCATCCGTCATTCCGGGATATACTCCTACCCAGAATGTATTGTTCATAATAAAGTCAGTATTAACAAGTTCGCCCACTACCCTGTATCCATCCGTGCCACGCATCTGGTCAAAGCATGGATGCTTTATAAGATTTCCGCTGAAGAGCAATCTTGTTTGTATATTATGGTCTTCTATATACTTTGTAACGGCATTTCTGTCAAGATTTGTTTCTGGCTTTACTGTAATCAAAAATCCAAACCAGGATGGTTCGCTGTTTTCAGCCGGCTGTGGCAAAATAATTCTGTCAGAAACACATTCAAGCGCCTTATGTAGTCTGTCCCAGTTATATCTGCGTCTTTTTATAAACTCCGGGAACTTTTTAAGCTGTTCAACGCCGATAGCCGCCTGCAAGTCTGTAACCTTAAGGTTGTATCCAAAATGGGAATAAACATACTTATGGTCATAGCCCTTTGGAAGTTCACCATAAGTTCCGTCAAATCTATGCTTGCAAAAGTTATCTTGGCCCGATGGACAGATACAATCTCTGCCCCAATCTCTGAACGACAAAATCAATTTGTGCAAGATTGGGTTATTTGTATAAACGCAACCACCCTCGCCCATAGTCATATGGTGTGGCGGATAAAAACTTGAGGTTCCTATATCGCCCCAAGTCCCCGAATAACGGGTTTCTCCATCTATTGTGTATTTTGTGCCAAGAGCATCGCAGTTATCTTCAACAAGCCATAGCCCGTGCTTGTCGCAAAACTCCTTTACAGCTTTTAAATCAAAAGGATTGCCCAGAGTATGTGCAATCATTACTGCCTTTGTCTTTTCGCTGAGGGCAGCTTCAAGCATTGATGCATCAATATTATACTGAGGTATAGTTACATCAACAAACACCGGCACGGCGCCGTATTGTATAATCGGGGTAACCGTAGTCGGGAATCCACATGCAACCGTTATAACCTCGTCGCCCGGTCTTATTTGTCTTTCGCCAAGTTCCGGTGCGGTAAGCACCATAAAGGCAATAAGATTTGCCGACGAACCACTGTTTACAAGGTGTGCCCACTTTACGCCTATCCACTCGGCAAAGTTTTTTTCAAATTCGTCTGCAAACCTTCCTGTGGTAAGCCAAAAATCAAGCATTGCATCTGTAAGTGAACACATTTCCTTTTCATCAAACACTCGTGATGCATAGGTTATGCGGTCTCCCTCTTTAAAATCTTTTTTATTTTCTTTAAACTGATGATAATACTCTTTTACAAGCCCTTTTATTTGGGTCCGTGCTTCTGCTTCGTTATTCCACATCTATCTTACCTCGCTTCAATAAATTCGTTTATTTGTTGTTCCATACAGGAGTCAACATCCCCACCGTTTGCCCAGACTTTTGACCATTCTACCGTCTTTGAAACAGCAGTTTCAAGATTCCAACGGGGTTTCCAATCGAATGTTGCCTTAAGCTTTGAGCAATCCAGCTTTAAGAAATTTGCTTCGTGGGGTCCGCCATCGTATTTATTTATCCAGTGCATACCTTCGCCCCAGATTTTGCAAAAAAGGTCTACCAATGCACCCGTTTTAAAGCAATCTGAGTCGTCGGGGCCTACATTGTAATATCCCGAAAATTGCAAATCCTCATACTGAGCCTTTGCAATCATAAGATATGCAAAAAGCGGCTCCAAAACATGCTGATATGGTCGGGTGGAATGAGGGTTTCTGACTACAATAGGCTCGTTTTTAATAGCAGCTCTGATACAATCGGGGATAATCCGGTCTTTTGCAAAATCTCCACCGCCTATGACATTTCCTGCCCTCGCAGTAGAAATAGCAACCGTTCTGTCGTCATTTCCAAAAAAGCTGTTCTTATAACAGTGAGTTATAATCTCTGAACATGATTTACTGTTGGAATATGGGTCAAAACCGTTAAGATACTCATTTTCACGATAGCCCCAATGCCATTCCTTATTTTCGTACACCTTATCTGTTGTAACATTCAAAAACGACTTTACCGACAAAGTTTTTCTTACACATTCAAGTATATTGACCGTTCCCATAACATTAGTTTCATATGTATAATGCGGGTCTTTGTAACTTTCCCTTACAATCGGCTGAGCAGCAAGATGCAAAACTATTTCAGGCTTAGCTTTTTCAAAAACCTCCATCAGATGGTCTAAATCCCGAACATCGCCTTCAATCGAATTGATTTTCTTTTCCATTTGAGATACTTCAAAAAGCGATGGTTCTGTGGGGGCTTTTAACGAATACCCGGTTACTTCTGCCCCTGCCAACAACAAAATTTTTGTAAGCCAGGTGCCTTTAAATCCGGTATGTCCCGTAACAAGAACTTTTTTTCCTTTATAAAAGGTTAAATCTAACATCCTTCATAACCTCCATCATTACTCCCACTTTTTCCATGGTGCAGTTCCCGACTGCCACAACTTCTCAAGCATATCCATCTCGCGTTTATTATCCATGCACTGCCAAAAACCTTTGTGCATGAAAGACATTAAGTTTCCATTCTTTGCCAGTCTTTCAAGGGGTTCCTTTTCGAAAATGGTTTCATCACCATCTATGTATTTAAAAATTTCAGGTTCAAGAACCATATATCCGGCATTTATCGGAGCACTGTCGGTTACATTTTTCTCTCGGAATGAATGCACAGCATTATCTCCGCCTATATCCAAGATTCCCTTTTGCTGTTCCAGCATAACCGCAGTCAAAGTGGCAATCTTTCCATGGCTTTTGTGGTATTCCACCAATTTGTCTATTTCTACATCACAAACACCGTCGCCATAAGTCATCATAAATGTTTCATTGCCAACATACTGTTCAATCCTTTTTATTCTGCCGCCCGTCATCGTATTCAGCCCGGTATCAACAACTGTAACCTTCCAGGGTTCTGTCCGCTTGTTATGAACTATTATGTCATTTCCATTTGTGAAATCATATGTAACATCTGATGAATGAAGAAAGTAATTTGCAAACCAGTCCTTTATTGCATACTGCTTATAACCCGCACATATAATAAACTCATTATGTCCGTAGTACGCATATTCCTTCATTATATGCCAAAGTATTGGCATATCCCCTATTTCAATCATTGGCTTTGGTTTAAACTGGGACTCTTCCGAAATTCTTGTCCCGTATCCGCCTGCTAAAAGCACAACCTTCATATATCAGCACCCCATATCATAATTTTAATCAAAATGCCCGCATATTAATATTTTAATTATATCACTGAATACATAAATAGTCAACTACAATATTTACTT
>JAZNAJ010000101.1:0-16754 GCA_045586445.1 Clostridia bacterium
TTCATGTGAGTTATTTATATTATTGTTTTCGGGGTAAAAACCCTTTTCAAATTCGTTCATAAAAAGCTCCTTTCATAATAATAATGTACCACTAATTTATTAAAAAAATATGAACAAATATAAAAAATTCAATGAAATTAAATTTTAGCTTTATCCAATGAAAACTTAAATTCGGCAAATTCACCCTCACGACTGTCTGCAGTAATGCTTTTGCCGTGGCGGTTTAATATATCTTTTACAATATAAAGACCGATGCCTGTTCCCTCGCGATTGAGAGAGCGTGACTTGTCTGCCTTGTAAAATCTTTCAAATATGAGGGTTTTGTCAGATTCGGCAATGCCACAACCGGTATTATACACAGATATAAGAACATCGGTGTTGTTTGGAACAATCGAAAGCCTAAGAATTCCATCGGGATTGGTGAATTTGATGGCGTTTTCAATCAAATTGGTTAAAACCTGACGGATGGCGTTCATATCAGCATTTACAAGGCAAGGCTGCGGGGGAATATTAAGTTCAATATTTATATTGTTTTCGTTAATGTTCTTTTCAAAACCTACCAAAGTCCTGCGCAAGGTTTCGCATATATCAAAGTTGTGCAATTCAAGGGGCTGGGAGTTTGTTTCGAATCTGGTCAAAGAAAGGAACGAGTTAACAAGCCCCGACAATCTTGTCGTTTCGTCACGGACAACTGTCAAATAATCCCTTTGTTTTTCGGGAGGAATGGTTTCGTCCAGAATACCATCGACAAAGCCCGATATGGTGGTCATAGGAGTCCTTAATTCGTGGGCGACATCCGACAGAAAGTTGTTTCGTATGTCCTCGGCCTTTTCAAGGTTGTATGCCATGTTGTTAAAGGCTTGTGTTAATTCGTTTATTTCTATTATATTAGCAGTTTTTTCGTCAAGACTTACCTTGTTGGAAAAATCTCCGTGAGCGAATTGTTTTGCGGTATCACCGATTTTTTTGATTGGTTTTGATATCCGTCGTGAAAGTGCAAAGGACAGGGTAAAGGATACCAAAATCACCAAAATCAATGAAAATGCCAGTGTTTTGTACAGATGCATTTGCGCTCGCGTCATTTCGGGTATAGGCGTGCTTATAAATATTGCACCTATGACATCTTTGTTTGGTGCGGCAACGATTGGTACCTGCAGGGTGAACATATCGGTACGGAATGCGTCGCCCATAGTCCCTTTTTCTATATGCTCTTTGTTGGAGATTACCTCATCCAGATACTTTTTTTCAATTCGCAAGGTATTTTTATTGTAGCTTTCGTCGGGGGTGGAGGCAAGCAGAACATCGCCATTTGCACCCACCAGAAGTATATTCGTTTTTGTGCTGTAAGAAAATCCGTGAAGAAAGTTTCGCAAATGGTCAGAAGCGGTACCATTTTCAATAAACCCCGCTATTGTCCGTGCGTTTTCCTTAAGACCTGTAATTTTCTCGTTGTAAACAAACTGCGAAATCAAGATGGTCTGCATAACTGCCAGAACAAGCACACTTACCATAATGGTAACAAGATTGATTGAAAAAATCCGTGTAAAAATACTTTTCTTTTTTTTCATAAGAAACAAACCCTTCCTCGGTATTTATTTTGTACCAAGCAGTTCAAATTTATAACCAACGCCCCATACTGTTTTAAGTTGCCACAAACGGGCAACACCTTCTTTTTCGATTTTTTCGCGGATTCGTTTTATATGAACATCTACCGTTCGGGAATCACCAAAAAATTCATAGCTCCAGATTTCGTTTAAAAGTTGGTCACGGGTATATACCTTGTTGGGATTTTGAGCCAAAAAATAAAGGAGTTCAAATTCTTTGGGTGGCAATTCAAGTCGAATGTTGTCAAGGTAAACCTCGTAGGTATCCCGATTAATTGAAAGCCCGTCAAAGTTAAGCTCCTGGGAGCTTTCTGTGGACAGATTGCCGGTGGCATCGCTGCGACGAAGCACCGCTTTTATTCGTGCAACAAGCTCTTTTGGTTCAAAGGGCTTAACAATATAATCATCTGCACCAAGCTCAAGACCAAGAACCTTGTCAAAAAGCTCGCCTTTGGCGGTCAGCATAATCACGGGAACATTTGATATGCTGCGTATTTCGCGGCATACCTGCCAACCGTCTTTTTTGGGCAGCATAATATCAAGAAGACACAGCGCAGGCTTTTCTTCCTTGAATTTTTGGATTGCCTCGTCGCCGTCATAGGCAACAATTGTTTTGTAGCCTTCCTTTTCGACATAAAGACGAATTAGCTCACAAATATTTCTTTCGTCATCGATTATCAAAATCTTTGTATCAGCTTTATCCATATTTTCACAACCTTTCCAAGGTATTATTTGGACAATCAAAGAGTATCCTTGATTTGTAAATACAGATTATATATGTCCCGTTTCGGAACGCCAAGAACCTCTGCAACATAGTTGGTCAGCTCTTTGCCTCGCAGACCGTTTTGGGAATGTTCTTTCAAAAGCTCCTCGGCAGATGGCATACTTGCCTTTAACTCTTCGTCAAGGAGTTTTTTGTCAGCGCCTTTTATTATAAGTACAAACTCACCCTTGGGTGGGGTGGTGGCATAGTGGTTTATCGCCTCAGATATGGTTGTGCGATAAAATTCTTCAAATTTTTTTGTCAATTCTCTGGCAAGAACAATTTCGCGGTCGCCAAGTACTTCCAACATATCCGCCAGGGTGTAGGTCAGTTTGTGCGGAGCTTCATAAAAGATAAGGGTGCGGGTATCGTTCTTTATTTCTTCAAGATGGATTTTGCGGTTGCGCTTGTTTGTGGTCAAAAATCCTTCAAATGTGAATCTGCCCGCAGGCATTCCTGAGGCAACCAGTGCAGTAGTAAAGGCAGACGGCCCGGGCAGTGGAACAACATCAATCCCTTCGTTGATACAGATTTTTACCAAATCTTCACCGGGGTCAGATATTGCGGGCATACCTGCATCGGATACAAGGGCAATATTTTGACCGCTTTTCAGTTTTTCGATTAGAATACTGCCCTTTTGTACCTTGTTGTGTTCGTAATATGAGGTCAGGGGTACATTTATATCAAAGTGGTTGAGCAGTTTCATGGTATTTCGCGTGTCCTCTGCGGCAATAAGGTCAGCATTTTTCAAGGTTTCCAGGGTGCGAAAGGTCATATCTCCCAAATTGCCGATTGGTGTTGGACAAAGGTAAAGTGTGCCGTAGTTATTCAATATATTTTCCATTCCTTCCATATATTATACTCGGTTGTAAATGCGTTCTATCTCATCTGTATAGTTGCCGTTTTCGTCGTGAACATAAAGGGGTGGGTCAAGAAAGAGCTTTGGTTTGCCGTGCTTTGCACCCTCGACCAAAACCATTGTGGCTGTTTTTGATGGTGATGGGTGAACAAGCCGAAGTTTTTTTGGCTCGATTTTGTATTGACGCATAAGGCAGAATATGTCTGCAAGCCGTTCAGGGCGATGAATAAGATAGAGCTTGCCCATAGGCCTGAGAACCCGCTCGGCACTTTTGATTATATCCTCCAGAGAACACAAAATTTCGTGACGGGCAATAGTAACCGTATCAGTGGAATTTTTAAGCCCACCAAGGTTTTCTTTGTATGGGGGATTGCAGGTTACTGAATCAAAAACAGCTTTGCCAAAGGTGTTTTCGGCATCCCTTAGGTCCCCAACAGAAATACTGATTCGGGAACCGAGATTATTCATTTTTATACTGCGCGTTGCCATTTCGGCAACACATTCCTGAATTTCAAGGCCTACGATGTCAGGCGAATCGGTTTTTTCGGCAAGGAGAATAGGAATAATCCCGTTACCGCTGCACATATCAAGTATACGGCTTTTTGGTTTTATGGTTTTTGCGGCAAAATCCGAAAGCAGCACCGCGTCAACACCAAAGCAAAACCAATTGGGGTTTTGTATCAATTTGTAACCGCTTGAAGTCTGCAAATCGTCAACCCGCTCAAAAGGATGAACAAAAAAATCCTGCATAAAATTTTCCTCTCAATAATATAATAGCATATCAATATTAAATTTTTATTAACAAAGTTTAAATTAAATATATATTGATTATACCAAATAATGGTTATTAATTCAAGTGTCAATAAAAGTAAAAATATGTCAAAACCTTGGGTTGAGTTGCAGGAAACAAGAGTAAATGGAAGAAAAAGAGAGGAAATAAGACTTCTTTTAAAAATTAAAGTCGGTTTTTCAAAATTTAAAAGGGTTAAATGGGTTTAATTCAGGATAATCAAACTTGACTTTTGGGCAAAAATTCAGCTATAATGATAAAACATCGCCGCAAAAAGCGGTTATAAAATTAAAAATTCAGAGGTGATTCGATGATAAGTGGTCTGAAGGATAGAATGCTTAACATATCCTCATCAGCCAAAAAAATCATCCTTGCATCTGCATCAGCAGCGGTGCTGTTGGTTGCGTGTGTATGTACAATTTGCATTTGTGCAAAACAGATTGTGATTGTTGACGGGGATGGTTCAGCTAAAGAACTTACTACTTTTAAACGATATGTTGGAGAAGTCCTTAAAGATGAGAACATTGTTCTTTTTTACAAGGATAAGATTAACTTACCCGAGGAAACAAAGCTTAAGGACGATATGAAAATTGAAATATACAGGGCTTTTGTGGTTACTGTAACCGAGAAGGGCGAGAGCCGTCAGTTGATTGCAACACGCCGTACCGCAGGTGAAGCGCTTACAGAGCTTGGCTACAATCCCAAAAAGACCGACAAGATTACCCCCGGCTATGACGAGAAGGTCTCGGAGTTTGACGAGATAACACTTGTAAGAGTTGACCAAAAGACTGTTACTGTCAATGAGGAAATCCCATACGACAGTAAGGAACGGGAAAACAAAACCTTGGCGAGTGGAACAAAAAAACTTATTCAAAAGGGTGTCCCCGGCGAGAAAAAGGTTTCGTACAAGATTTCCTTTGAAGATGGCGTAGAGGTATCAAGAGAAAAGATAAGCGAAGAGGTTACAACCAAACCGATTGCACAAATTCGTGAGGTTGGTCCCAAAATGATCGACCAGTATGTAATTGCTTCAGCGGGCACAGTACAGACTTCGCGTAGCGGCAACCTTTCTTACAGCAAGGTTATTACTGCAACCGCAACCGCATATGATGCGTCAAGTTGTGGAAAAAGTCCTTCACATCCGGGCTATGGAATTACTGCAACAGGCCGCAGAGCAACCTATGGTGTTGTAGCGGTTGACCCAAGGGTTATACCTCTTGGCAGCAGACTTTACATTGAATCTGCTGACGGAAAATATGTTTATGGAACAGCAATCGCTGCAGACACAGGCGGCGCAATAAAGGGCAACCGAGTGGACCTTTGCTATGATACAAGGGCAGAGGCTATCAACTTTGGAAGACGAGCAGTTAAAGTGTATGTGCTTAATTAAATAAAATGATAGAAAGGATAGCAACCGTTTTAATTCGGTGCTATCCTTTTTTACTGTTCATAAAAAAATCGCCTCCGCATATGCAGATTTGTGTGCTTTAGTGGATTATACGACAATAAAAGATCAATGTCAATACATATTCTTAAGATACTTTGATTTTTCATGGGGAAAATCACAAATTTTTCTTCATATATATAATACAGAACAAAAAACAAGAAAGGCTGATTTGTTATGAGAAGGTATTTAAAGAATTTTTTATGTATGTTTTTTTGTATAGCGGTTACCATTAGCACAATTGCAAACGGCGAGATTGTGAGTCAGGTAAATGCAAAGGTTTCAGCCGAGATTGTAACAGCACCGTCTGCAATTTTGATGGAGGCGGCAAGCGGGCAGGTGCTTTATGAACTGAACGCGGATGAAAGATTGCCCATTGCGAGCGTTACAAAGTCTATGACAATGCTTCTTATAATGGAAGCGTTGGACTCGGGTAAGATAAAATTAAATGATGTAGTGCAGACAAGCGAATATGCGGCGTCAATGGGTGGCTCGCAGGTGTTTTTGGAACCCGGAGAAGAAATGAGTGTTGAAGATATGCTAAAGGCGATTGCGGTGGCATCAGGCAATGATGCCGCTGTTGCGATGGCAGAGTTTATCGCAGGTGGCGAGCCGGCATTTGTCGAGATGATGAATAACCGGGCAGCAGAGCTTGGTTGCAAAAATACTCATTTTATCAATTGCAACGGCCTTGACGAAACCGAAAACCACCATAGCAGCGCAAGGGATATTGCTGTAATTTCACGGGAATTACTTAAGCATCCAAAAATACTTGATTATACAACTATATGGATGGATACATTGCGTGGCGGGGAATTTGGACTTTCAAACACCAACAAACTTATCAGGTTTTACAAAGGGGCAAACGGGATAAAAACCGGCTCGACCTCCACCGCAAAGTACTGCTTATCGGCATCGGCAAAACGCGACGGAATGCAGCTTATTGCGGTTGTTCTTGCTGCACCGTCAAGTGCGGAACGCTTTGCAAGTGCATCTAAACTTCTGGACTATGGCTTTGCTAATTATTCGGTGGTAAATGCGGCTGAAAAAATTGGCAAGATGGATCCAAGGGCAGTGGTGGGAGGCAAAACAGAGTTTGTAAATCCTGTTGCTGACAAGAGTGTCAACTTTATTGTAAAGAAAGGAAACCAAGACAAAATAGAGATTTCTTATGCGTTTGACGAACCGCTGAAAGCGCCACTTAAGAAAAATCAAAAGATAGGAACTGCCACTCTTACCATTGGCAATGACAAGGTTGCAAACTGTAATTTGCTGGCAGAAACCGCGGTGGAACGGATGAATATTTCTACCATGTTCCAAAAACTTCTTGAAAAATGGCTTTGCATTTGACAAATTTCGCTAAATGGGTTACAATATACACTGCTTGAATTATAAAATTACGGAGGTAACTCGTATGATAGGAATAATCGGTGCAATGGCGGTAGAAGTTGACAAGTTCAAGGAACAGATGATAGGTGTCAGCATCGAGGAAGTAAGCGGCACTGAATTTGTATGCGGAACACTTTGGGGCCATCCGGTGGTGGTTGCAGTCAGTGGAGTTGGCAAGGTTAATGCTGCTATATGCACGCAGGCTATGATTATGAGGTATGAACCACGGTTTATTATCAACAGCGGTGTTGCAGGGGGCATTGATTCAACGCTTCGCATATGCGATACGGTGGTGGCTACAGAGGTTATTCAGCACGATATGGATACCTCGCCATTAGGCGACCCGGTTGGGTTTATTTCGGGGCTGAATTTGGTGGATATTCCAACAGACAAAGACTTAACCGAGAAACTTCAGGCGGCTGCAGAGGTCAGCGGAATACATTCCATATTGGGCAAGATTGTATCAGGCGACCAGTTCATAAACAGTCGCGAAAAGAAGGAATATCTGAAGCAAACCTTTGATGCGGCTGCTTGCGAGATGGAATCGGCGGCTATCGGGCATGTGTGTTTTAAAAATGAGGTGCCCTTTGTTATTCTCAGGTCGATTTCAGACAATGCCGATGACAGTTCCCATATTTCATATACGGATTTTGTTCAGGAGGCGGCAAATAATCTGGAAAAGGTTATGAAAGCGTTTTTTGCGACTATATAGAAACACAACACAAAGGAGAATGAAAATGGACATAAAGAAGATATCTCTTGAAAAGCACTACGATTGGCAAGGCAAGATTGAGGTTGTTTCCAGAGCAAAGGTGGAAAACAGCCATGATTTGTCAACGGCATATACGCCAGGTGTTGCAGAGCCTTGTCTTGTTATAAAAGACGACCCAGATAAATCCTATGAGCTTACCCGAAGACATAACCTGGTTGCCGTTATCACCGATGGCTCGGCGGTTTTGGGACTGGGGGACATAGGCCCTGAGGCAGGTATGCCTGTTATGGAGGGAAAGTGTGTTTTATTTAAGGAGTTTGCGGATGTTGATGCTTTTCCGCTTTGCGTAAAAACTCAAAGCGTGGATGAGATTGTGCAGACAATATACAATATATCAGGCTCTTTTGGTGGCATAAACTTGGAAGATATTGCGGCTCCAAGGTGTTTTGAAATCGAAAAACGCCTTAAAGAGGTCTGCGATATACCCGTGTTCCACGATGACCAGCACGGAACGGCAATTGTTGTTGCGGCGGCACTTATCAATGCCTTAAAGGTTGTTGGCAAACGGATAGATGAAATCAAACTTGTTATTAATGGCGCAGGAAGTGCGGGCACAGCCATTGCAAACCATCTTTTGAAGCTGGGCGTGAAAAATCTGATACTCTGCGACAAGTTTGGTATAATTTGCGAGGGGATGGATAATCTCAGCGAATCGCACAGGGAAATGAGCCTTAAAACCAATCCACAAAGACTTTGCGGAAGTCTTGCTGATGCACTTTGCGGAGCGGATGTGTTTATTGGAGTTTCTGCACCCAATATTGTCAGTGAAGAAAATATAAAAACTATGGCAGATGGTGCTATTGTCTTTCCAATGGCACATCCTGTGCCGGAGATTATGCCGGATTTGGCACTCAAGGCAGGTGCGGCGGTGGTTGGAACAGGCCGTTCAGACTTCCCCAACCAGATAAACAATGTTCTGGCATTTCCCGGTATATTCAGGGGTGCCCTTGATGTAAGAGCGTCGGATATAAACGAGGAAATGAAGATGGCGGCATCTTATGCAATTGCAGGCTTAGTGGCAGAGGATGAACTGTCAGCACAGTATATAATACCCAAAGCCTTTGACAGACGAGTAGGCAAGGCGGTTGCCGAGGCAGTTGCTCAAGCAGCCAAAGAGAGCGGCGTCGCAAGAATTAAATAGTATTTGAAACGAGCAGGGACAAAACTGCTCGTTTTTTTGTAAAAAGTATCAAAAAAATAGTAGTGAAATACATAACAATCAACAAATTTTTCGCGAAGAGTGTCGGGCTTGTTGACAACACAAGGGAATGGCGGTAAAATAAAATAGATATTCTATGTTTAAAAGAAGGTTTGAAATATGGGAAAAATATGGTTGTCTACACCGACTATGCATGGGGAAGAGCAAGTTTTTGTAAAGGAAGCATTTGATACCAACTGGGTGGCACCTCTTGGCAAAAATGTGACAGAATTTGAAAATGAAATAGCTACATACATTGGTTGCAAAGCAGCGGCCGCAATGACGGCAGGAACTCACGCACTTCATATGGCGTTTAAGCTTGCGGGAGTTGGCCAGGGGGATACAGTCCTTTGCTCTGACCTTACCTTTGCTGCAACGGTAAACCCTGTAAGTTACCTTGGGGGAAAACAAGTTTTTATTGACTCTGAACGGGATACCTGGAATATGGACCCCAAGGCATTGGAAATTGCTTTAAGAAAGTACGAAGGCAAGGTCAAGGCGGTGGCAGTGGCAAACCTTTATGGCGTACCCGCCAAGCTTGACGAAATTCAGGAGCTTTGTAATAAATATAATGTGGTTTTAATTGAAGACGCTGCGGAATCATTGTCGGCGACTTACAAAGGAAAACAAACCGGTACCTTTGGCAAGTATGGGGTAATCAGCTTTAACGGAAACAAGATCATCACATCCTCGGGTGGCGGAATGTTTTTGTCTGATGATGAAGATGCTGTCAGCAAGGTTAGATTTTATTCTACCCAGGCAAGGGAACAAGCACCTTGGTATCAGCACGAGGAAATCGGCTATAACTACCGTATGAGCAATATTGTTGCGGGCATAGGCAGAGGCCAGCTTTTGCATCTTGAAGAACACAAAAAAATAAAAACCGACATATATTATCGCTACAAAGAGGCGTTCTTGGATTTACCTGTGGAAATGAATCCATTCCTGGAATGTTCGGTTCCAAACTTCTGGCTTAGTTGCATAACGATAAACAGCGAGGCAATGGATAAGGCAAATCCTGAAAAAATTCGCCTTGCACTTGAAAAAGAGGACATAGAGTCAAGACCCATCTGGAAGCCAATGCATATGCAACCTGTTTTTGCGGAGAATGATTTTGTTTCCAACGGCGATGATGTGGGTGCGGATATATTTGACAGAGGTTTGTGTCTGCCCAGTGATATAAAAATGACCAAAGAAGAGCAAACTCGGGTTATTGAAATTATCAGGGGGTGCTTCGGTGTATAGCAGATATTTTAAGCGCTTTGTGGATATACTTTGTGCGTCTGCGGCAATCATTGTTTTTTCATGGCTTTACATTATTGTTGCGATTCTTGTTAAGGTCAAAATCGGCAGCCCTGTAATTTTTAAGCAACCAAGACCCGGCAAGAACGGCAAAGTATTTAATCTCTACAAATTCAGAACAATGACAAATGAAACCGATAGTGATGGCAATCTGCTTCCCGATGACCAAAGGCTTCTTCCCTTTGGCAGGTTTTTGCGCAGCAGCAGTCTTGACGAACTTCCCGAGGCATTTAACATTCTGAAGGGTGATATGAGTGTTGTGGGACCAAGACCGCAGCTTGTTCGGGATATGGTCTTTATGACAGAGGAACAAAACAAAAGACATCTGGTAAGACCGGGGCTTTCGGGCCTTGCCCAGATAAGCGGCAGAAATGGTATAACCTGGGAGGAAAAGCTCGGATTTGATATAGAGTACATAAAAAAGATTACCTTTTGGGGTGATGTAAAAATTATATTTCTTACTGTGTGGAAGGCATTTGTTAAGACCGAAGGGATTTCCCAGGAGGGAATGGATACGGCTGAGGACTTTGGGGATTACTTGCTGAGAGAGAATAAAATAGATGCAGATTTTTATGCAAAAAAAATTGAAGAAAGTAAAAAACTGTTACAGGTTTAGATTTATGCTTTCAAAACCTTCGGTTTCCACGACCAACGGTTTTGCAAAAACTAACTTTTTAGCGTCTGAAAGTGATGGGATTTTATGAAAATATTGAAATGGATATACAAAAAAATATATAGAAAAGATCCACCATATTATTACAACTATAGTATCCTGAAGATAATTTTAAAACCAATTAGAAAATGGGCAACCAATGTATTGGCTGCAAACTGTCCTTTTAACAGTATTCGTATATTTATATATCGCATTTGTGGATTTAAAATAGGCAAAAAGGTTTTTATAGGTATGAGATGTTATTTGGACGATATGTGCTATGACTTAATAAAAATTGGGAACAACTGTACGATTTCTTATGGAGTGTATTTTGCGTGTCATGGCAGAAATCAGGGGCATTGCCCAATAATAATAGAGGATTGTGCCTATATTGGAATGCGTGCAAGCATAATATCAAAGAATTCTTCAGGCGAGAAAGACCGCGGAATAACAATTGGCGAAAATGCAGTTGTAGGAGCTTGCACATTGGTAAATAAGGATGTACCTAAAAATGCAACCGCACTGGGCGTGCCTTGCAGGATTTTGGAGAATAAATGAATATGAATGATTTAGTATCAATAATAATGCCTTCTTATAATACTGCAGAGTTTATAGAGGAGACTATCAAAAGTGTAATATCCCAGACATATACAAATTGGGAACTTATCATAGTTGATGATTGTTCGTCAGATAATACTGATGAGGTTGTTGCAGGAATTGCTGATGATCGAATCAAATACTTAAAGAATGAAACAAACAGCGGGGCAGCTGTATCAAGAAATTATGCGTTAAGGGAAGCAAAGGGAAAATGGATAGCCTTTCTTGACAGTGATGACTTGTGGTTGCCGGAAAAACTTGAGAGACAGTTGAAGTTTATGAAAGACAATAACTATGACTTTTCATATACAGATTACAGAATCAGATATACCGATGGAGAGTGGAGCCCGTATATCTATACAGGGCCAAATGTAGTAAACAAACTGAAGATGTACAGATACTGCTATTTTTCAACCATTACAGTTATGTACAACAGCGAAAAAATAGGTCTGATACAGATAGAGGATGTTAAAAAGAATAATGATTATGCTATGTGGCTGAAAATTATTGAAAAGGCAAAATGCTACAGGTTTCCGGAGTACTTATCAATATACAGGAAACGGGCAAATTCTATTTCAAGCGGAAGCAAGTTGAAGTTGATAAAGCATCACTATATTTTGTTCAGGAAAGCATTAAAAATGAATCCGGTTTTGTCGTTGATATGTACCGTCAGAAATTTAATTTGGGGAGTACATAAAAAAATATATTATAAGAAAAGAACTAATTAGGGGAGCGGAACTTATGGATTTATATAGTAAACTTATAAAAAAAGAAGAAAAGATATCACTTGTAGGATTAGGTTATGTTGGAATGCCTATTGCTGTCGCTTTTGCAAAAAAGGGCATCAAAGTAGTAGGGTTTGACCTGAATACAAAGAAGATTGATTTATACAAAAGCGGAATTGACCCGACCAACGAAGTTGGCAGTGAGGAAATAAAAAACACAACGGTAGAATTCACATCAAATGAGGCAGACCTGAAACAAGCGAAGTTTCATATTGTTGCTGTTCCTACTCCGATAAATCAAGACAAAACACCCAATCTGGCACCGGTGGTAGGAGCAAGCGAGATACTGGGAAGAAATCTTACCAAGGGCTCGATTGTTGTGTATGAATCAACTGTTTATCCGGGTGTAACGGAAGATGTTTGCATTCCCATCTTAGAAAAAGAATCAGGTCTTAAATGCGGAATTGATTTTAAAGTGGGATATTCTCCTGAACGCATAAACCCGGGGGACAAAATACACAGGCTTGAAAACATAAAGAAAATCGTATCCGGAATGGACGAGGAATCTTTGGATATAATCAAACGGGTTTACGATATTGTGATAGAAGTCGGTACATATCCTGTATCAACAATTAAGACAGCGGAAGCAATAAAAGTCGTTGAGAACAGTCAAAGAGATATAAATATCGCATTTATGAACGAACTTGCAATGGTTTTTGATATGATGGGAATTGACACCAATGAAGTTGTTGATGGTATGAATACCAAGTGGAATGCTTTGGGATTCAGACCGGGGCTTGTTGGCGGACACTGTATAGGTGTTGACCCATACTACTTTACTTACGAGGCAGAAAAACTGGGGTACCATAGCCAGATTATTTTATCAGGCAGAAAGGTAAATGATGATATGGGCGCATTTGTGGCGGATGCGGCAATAAAACAAATGATAGTCGCAGGAAAATCCCCTAAAAACTCAAAGGTTGTTATTTTGGGATTAACATTCAAAGAAAATTGCCCCGACACAAGAAATTCAAAGGTTGATGATATTATAAAAAGGTTAGCAGAATATAAGATAACACCCTTGGTGGTTGATCCCTGGGCAGATGAAAGAGATGCAATCAAAGAGTATGGCGTAACCCTTACTAAAATGGAAGATATCAAAGATGCCGATTGTATAATTGTTGCTGTTGCCCATAATGAATTCAAAGAATTATCCCTTGAAGAACTAAATACTTTATACAAAGATATTCCTCAGGAAGAAAAGGTTCTGTTGGATATCAAGGGTCTATATGATATTGACAAACTCAACAAAATGGGATTTAGGTATTGGAGATTATAAATGCTTGATACACGCATTAAGGAGTATGTATAATGAAATTACAGATATTGGTGACTTGTATGCACCAAAAGGATTTATCCATTGCTGAAAAGATGAATATTCAGGGCGATGCCCTGATTGCAAATCAGGCAGACTCCTGTGGGTATGAAAAATCAAATGGGATTGGGATGGTGACCACAAACAGCCGTGGACTGTCCAAAAACCGAAACATTGCACTCGCTTATGCAGATAGCGATGCTGAATATATTATGTTTTCAGATGATGATTTGGTTTTTAAAGACGGGTATGAAAAGATGGTTTTGGATGAATTTAACAAGCATCCCGAAGCAGAGGCTATAAAGTTTAATCTGTATGATATTTCAAAAACCCGAAAGCTTGACTCAAGGAGAACCACAAAATTTCAGAGAGGCACAAGACGGAATGTAACCTCCGGCGGTGTTTGCACATTGACTATAAGGCAGGATGTCCTTAAACGCTGCAATCTGAAATTTAACGAAAATTTTGGCGCAGGCACAGAGGATTATTGCGGCGAAGACACAATATTTATTCAGGATTTATTAAAGAAAAAAGTAAAACTTTACCTATCACCTGTCGAAATTGCAGGGATAGACCAAACCGAAAGTACTTGGTTTGATGGATATAACGAGAAGAGGTTTTATGTGGCAGGCAAGGTTTTGGCGGCAATTTATCCAAAACTTTCATATTTGCTGGCAATCCGAAGTTCGTACAAGTTTAGTCGCAGAGAGACATGCGATATGAAGTTTACGGACATTTTAAAGAGTTATTTTAAAGGAATATACGACTATTTAAGATAGGGGTAGTTCATGAAAAAAGTATTGGTAATATCTAACGGATGCTTTTCAAAAAGCGATTCTAACGGCAGGACATTAGCAAACTTGTTTAAAAATATAGATTCTGAGAACTTGGCGCAGTTTTGCACATACGGAACACCTGATTTTGAGGTATGTCAGAATTATTACAAGGTGTCTGATGGTGATGCCTTGAAGTCGTTTGTTAAGTTTAAAGAAACGGGTAGCGTGGTGCAGGAAACCGTGTCAGAACAATCTCAGACTACTGCAAAAAAAGTAAGCAAGACCCCTCTTAAAATGCTTTTAAGAGAGCTTGTGTGGTTTTTCGGCAGATGGAATGGGAAAAGTCTTAAAAAATGGGTTCGGGACTTTGACCCCGAAGCCATAGTATTGTTTTTGGCAGATAATATTTTTACTTTGCGATTAGCAAGAAAAATTTCTAAAAAATATAATATCCCTATTATCGCATATACCACCGAGGAATATTGCTTTAAAAATTACAATTATTTGACAAGACGGTTTTCAATATTTTATGAAATTTTCCATTGGTGGCTGAAAAGGCAATACAAAAATCTTGAAAAATATGTCAAGGTGGGTCTTTTCAATACGCTTATGCTGAAGGAAGCATATGAAAAGGCATACAACTACCCCTGCGAGTGTATATTTAGTCCGTCAACCATTGATTTTATACCTAATTTTGGGGTTACGGAAAAAAAGACAGTGTCTTATCTTGGCAATCTTGGAGTTGGCAGGCACAAGGCTTTGATTCGACTTGCAGAAGCACTTGGCAAGGTTGACCCCGAAATTATGTTGGATATTTACGGCAAAGCTCCAAACGACGAGATATTGCAGGAGCTTAAAGATTGCAAAAATATTGACTTGAAAGGCTTTGTACCATACGAAACGGTGGTAGAGGTTATACACAAAAGCACCTTACTGGTTCACGCAGAGCAGGATGATGCTTTTTACAGCAAAGATTTAAAATACGCATTTTCAACCAAAATTGCTGACAGTGTGTGCAGTGGCACTCCGTTTTTTATGTATGCAAGGGCTGACATGGCGGCGATGCAGTTTTTAACTCAGAATGGGTGTGCTTTTGTTTGTACTGACGGGGACTCTTTGGTTGAAAAGTTGAGAACAGCGTTAACTGATGAAGATTGTCGCCAAGATGTTGTTAATAAAGCTAAAATAACGAGAGAAAAGTTTTTTATGGGAACTGATGGAATAGAAAAGTTTTTGTAAATTTGCAGAAAGGATAGGCCAAAAGCAATGAAGGTTATGCAAATAAACTGCGTTTATAAAAAAGGCAGCACAGGCAAGATTGTTTATGACATACATACTGTATTAAAGGACAAAGGCATTAATTCGGTGGTTTGTTATGGCAGAGGCGAAAAGGTTTGCGAAGATAATGTGTATAAGACCTGTGGCGAGCTTGAAGCAAAGCTAAACAGCCTGATTTCTCGAATTACAGGGCTTATCTATGGCGGTTGCTTTTTTTCCACTAATCGTTTGATAAGAGTTATTAAAAAAGAAAAACCGGATATCGTGCATCTTCATTGTATAAACGGATATTTTGTAAATATTTACAGGTTGGTAAGCTTTTTAAAAAAGCAAAATATAGCAACAGTTGTGACACATCATGGCGAGTTTTTTTATACTGCAAACTGCGGACACGCCTATGAATGTGAAAAATGGAAAACAGGCTGCGGAAATTGCCCATCGGCGAAAAGCGCGGTCAATTCGTATATATTTGATAAAACAGAAAAAAGCTTTAAAAAAATGAAAAAGGCTTTTGATGGTTTTGAAAGACTTGTTTCGGTTGGGGTGTCGCCTTGGGTCAGGCATAGAGCTGAGATGTCGCCCATATTTAAGGATAAGGAAAATATATCAGTCTTAAATGGGATAGACTGCAGCGTTTTTAAACCTTGCGGCGATGAAAAACAATTAAAAGCCGAACTTGGGATACCTCTTGACAAAAAAGTGATTATTCATGTAACTGCAAGCTTTGAGAGCAAGGTTAAGGGTGGAGAGTATATAAGGCAGCTTGCAGAAAAATTGGGGGACACTGCTGTTATAGTATTAGTCACAGGCAATCATAAAACTCAAACTAATCTTCCGTCAAACATAGTTGATGTGGGCAGAGTAGAAAGTCAGCAAAAACTGGCAGAGTATTATTCAATGGCGGATTTATGCATAATTGCCGGCAAGCGCGAAACCTTTTCAATGCCTGTTGCTGAGAGTCTTTGTTGCGGAACGCCTGTTGTAGGATTTTTGGCAGGTGGTCCTGAAAGCATTGCTGTTTCGGAATATCCTCAGTTTGTTGAATATGGCGATACAGAGGGTTTGCGAAAAGTTGTCAATAGGTTTTTGGATAAAGAATTTGACGGCGAGACTATTGCCAATACCGCAAAAAAAATATATGATAAAAAAGTGATGGCTGAAGAATATATCAGGGTTTATAAAGAAATACTCAATAAATAAATCGGTGTATGGAGGCACGAAATGAAGATA
>JAZNAJ010000102.1:0-2353 GCA_045586445.1 Clostridia bacterium
CTAAGACCGCTTGGCCTCCGACTTGCGACATATGATGCTAATAAGAATTTCTTAAAATTTATAAATGCTGCAAGTTCCTATGTTCTTAGTGATTGTGGTGGAGGCGTTAGAGATGCAAATGATAACTGGACACAATTTACGATTGTTCCAGATGGCAGTGGCACTTTGTTTGCTACAGGATTTGCTTATATGCGTATTTGTGCAGAGGGAATTAACGCAAATTCTATTATTACCATTAACGAACCTATCGAGTAAGGCGGTGAAATTATGGCACAGTATGAGGGCTTTATCCCCCAAAACACCGCACCGCTGGGCGTGAAGTGTATAGGCGTGTATAACAGCAACAATAAACGGGTTGGCATTATCGAACTGGGCGGCTTGGCAAAGGAAAAGGGCGAAAAGCTATATAGCTTCGGTGCTATTTCGGATGTTCATTTGCAGAGGAACACAGGAACAACCGACTTCCCGAGAGCGTTGACATTCTTCAAAAACGAGGGCGTTGATTTCGTTTGTATCAATGGTGATTTAACCCAAAGCGGAACGACAGAACATCTTGAACAGTATGAGGAATGTGTCGACACCTATTCGCAAGGAGTTCCGATTTATGCTATCAGCGGAAACCACGAAACTTATGGGAGTTTGGATATCCCCAACATCATTGAAACCTACACAGGAAAACCGCTTTATTATTCTTTTACCCAAGGTGATGATGTGTTCATTATGTTGGGCATTAAGGGAGAAGTTGAGCTTTTCACAAGTGACGAGCTTTCGTGGTTTGAATCAGTTTTGAACGCAAATAAAAATAAAAGATGTTTTGTTTTTATGCACGTTTTAAGCGGCAATGGTAAGGTCGCAACTTGCGGCAACGCTTATGGTGCATATCACAACCACTGTTGGTCGCACCCCACACAGCCAACTACTTTTATCAATCTGCTAAAGGCAAACTCCAATACTATATGGTTTCACGGACATTCTCATTTCAAGTTTGCTATGCAGTCAAAGGATTGCGAATATGCCAATTACTCAGAAGCAGACGGATATAAAAGCGTACATATCCCCTCTGTTACAGTACCGAGAACCGATGAAAACTTAGACGGAACAGCGGAAGATTATGAGGCCGGTAGTGAGGGGTATGTGGTGGATGTGTACGAAAGCGGTATTCATTTGAGAGGATATGACTTTGCAAAAGGTGAATATCTTCCTGTCGCTTCATATTGGATTGAATAACAATAAATAGCACCGCCCTTCGGGGTGGTGCTTGAGGAGGAAGAGAAATGTCAATAAAAATAGGACATGCCTCAATTGACGAAAGAGGCAAGGCAAGCGGCGGCACAGCAGGAGATCAGACCGGAGGAGAAGTCTATACCCGCGCTTGGTACAACGCTAACTGGGATGTAGTCTTGCGCCCTAAAGACAAGAATCTTGCGGAGAAGTCTGCAAAGGCTTGTGAAGCCGCCTGCGCCAACAACAAAATTGGATATGACCAGTACCAGCGCAACACCCTTTATAACTATGCAAAGCTCGTAGACTTCGACCTTGCCAAAATCACCGATGAGTGCGAGTGCGATTGCTCAAGCCTGATGCACATCTGCGCTATTTCAGGCGGCGCAAATCTCACCTATGGCGTCAACGGCCTTGTCACTTGGAATATGGTGGACGCCTTTGTCGGCAGCGGAGATTACGAAAAATTCACCGAGAGCAAATATCTCACCAGCGGCGATTACCTCAAGCGAGGCGATATCCTCGTCCGCCAGAGCGGACATACCGCAATGGCATTGGATAATGGCAGCCTCGTAGGGCGCGATGACCACGGCGCGCCGCAAACCGAGACAATCCCTCAGTCCGCTGCGCAGACAGCTCCCTTTGCACAAGGGAGCCAAAGCGGAATCGTTATGCTCACTCCTCTTCCTCTGCTCAAGAAGGGCAGCAAAGGCGGCGCGGTGTGGGCAATGCAGACCCTTCTCAGCGACAGAGGCTACAGCACTCAGGGCGTGGATAGTGACTTCGGCGCAAATACCGAATCGGCATTGAAACGCTTCCAGACAGACTTCGGCCTTGAAGCGGACGGAGAGTGCGGCTGCCTCAGCTGGGAAAAACTCATAAACGGAGGATGAAGGCAATGAGCATAGAGCTTTCGGCGGGAACTATAATAACAGCCGCCGCCTTCATCTCCGGCCTGGGTGTAATATTCGGCGTCGTGGCTTGGGCAATCCGCTTTGTGGATAGACAGAAGGCGCAGGATAAGGAGATACAGGCAATCAAGGAGGAGCAAACCGTCCTCGTCTACGGCGTCCTCGCCTGCCTGAAAGGGCTGCAGGAGCAGGGCTGCAACGGCCCCGTGACAAAGGCTATA
>JAZNAJ010000103.1:0-8242 GCA_045586445.1 Clostridia bacterium
TATTTTTTAAATTTTTCTTTTTATCTCCAAGCAGCATAAGACCCGCCACCAAAGCCGCAGGGAATATTGTCCCAAGTAAAATCCCCGCCTTTAGTTCTCCGCCGAAAAGTGATGAAACCAACCCAACCATCGTGGGGCCAAGAGTGCATCCCACATCACCGCTGAGTGCCATAATCGCAAACAATGCCGCTCCGCCTGCAGGATACGCCTTTGCCGCAAGGCTGAGTGTACCCGGCCACATTATTGCAACAGCAAATCCACAAAGTCCGCAAGCGAGTAAAGCCACCAGTTTTACAGGAACAAGTGCCACCGCAAGGTAACAGCTGCAAGCAAAAATTCCGCAACCTATTATGTACTTTTCAAGTTGGATTTTGCCGGCAAATCTGGAGTGGAAGAGTCTTGACAATGCCATCATAAGTGCAAAACTGAATGGGCCGAGTATATCTCCAATTGTTTTTGACACTCCAAGAGAACTCTCCGCAAAAGCAGAGGACCATTGACTCATACCGATTTCTGCCGCCCCACCGCACGCCATAATCAGCATAAATCCCCAAAATCGTTTTTCGCGCAACATACCGCCTGTTTGTGTATGCTTGCTTTGTTCAGGCATTTTGCTGATGGGAATAAACATAAAATACACACCATTAAATGCCGATAACACTCCCCATAGGATTGCAATATACCACCAATTATCCGAGCCTAAAATTCGGAGTAAAATTGTTGTAACCAGTATTACCCCTGCCGAGCCAAACCCAAACATAGAGTGAAGCAGGCTCATTGATGCCTCTTTGTTTTTTGAAGGACTGGACTCCACAACAGGGCTGAGTACAACCTCCATCAGCCCACCACCTATCGAAAACAATACCACCGATACCATAAGCCACGGAAATATATTTTCAGAGCAAGGGACAACCAATCCCAGACACAAAAAGCCTGTTGCCATAAGAGAATAGCCTATCAGCCCTGCCTTTCTGTACCCCAGCTTGCTCATAAAGAAAACCGCCGCACTGTCGGTCATAAGCTGAGTTATAAAATTGACGGTTGGAATCATTGTGATAAGCGGCAATGACAGGTTGTAATCACGGTTAAATATTACAAATAACAGTGGCAAAAAGCCGCAAACTATTGATTGTATAACCATACCTATATAGCAACACGCAAAAGTATGTTTAAAACCTAATCTCTTCATAAAAGCTCCTAATCCTTAAAAATAAGGACGGAAAACCACCGCCCTTATTTGATTATTTAATGTGTTTTGCCTCCAGATAGAAGCGTTTTTCGTTTGCTTCACCCATTGAGAAGGTCTTTCGTGGCAACGCACCGTCTTTAATTACCGCCTCAAAAAGCTGAGATTTGTCAGGACACGGCAATATAAAACCAACTGCATCGTCTGCCATAGACAGTCTTTCAACCACATCTTCGCCGTGAATATAATCCACTTCGTATCCCATAGCATCAATGAAGTTCTGCAAAGTTCCTACCTCCAAATTTGAGGAAGGATTGCCTATGTACAGGTCTTGTCTTTTTCCACCATATACAACCGTTATCAACTGGCTTCCAGTTTGGTTTTGGTCTGATATCTGATAATACTTTTTTATATCCTCCAGAATGGTTTCTGCCTTTTTGCCAAATACAACTCTGTGTATTGGTTCAAATTCAAGAGATGCATCGTGAATATTTTCAATTTCTACAAGACAAAATCTTGCCGGGTGCGAAGCTTTTTGGTTGTCAGGCAAGGTCTTCTTGATGTTTTCCCAACAGGTCTTTGCCGTTGCCAGGGAATGATTTCCGTCACCAACAGCAAAAACAAGGTTATCTTTGACACCCTCGGCATACTTGTTTATGCGGTCTATCACCGCATCTGCCATATCATCTGAAATCTGCCAGCCGGAAATATGCCCGCCATTTTGCATTAAATCAAAATCATACACCTGTTTTTCCTTTGCTATTTTGCCTATTACATGGTCTGTTTCATCGTTCATAAGCAGTATTGCATGTGGCAGTTCCAGCGGAGCATTCTCGCGGATTTTCACTCTTGGCGGTATCCTCTCGAGTATAGTGCCTTCGGTTGCCCTGATTTCACTTTTTGAACCTTTTGAGTAATCATAGCATTCCAAATCAATCACGCCGACTATCCCTTTGCGGATTTTACCGCTGTTAATTGTGCGTTCAACATATATAAGGCTGTCCTGAAGCTTGGTGAAAATCTTTTTGTCAATGTACTCCTGCATTTTGGCATTTATCTTTTCGATTCGGGAATCACCCTCGGATAAGAACGCCTCGGGGTACACAATATTAAGTGTAGACGGACTATTACCCACAAATTCAGAAACCCCCTCCCAATACTCAGGTTGAGCTGTGTACTGGTCGCAAGCAACAACGCTCCATTTTTGCATATCCACCGAATCTGGCAAAAGTATATCTGTCTTATTAAAAATACTCATCAATCTTTCCTCCAAGTTGTTATTCTATACAATTTGTGCACCGCTTTGAATATCATCAAGCACGGTTGTAACCACCAATTTATCCTGATATTCTGCGCTCAGTATCATACCCTGCGATTCATAGCCCATCATCTTTCTTGGCGCAAAGTTAGCAATAAACAAAACATTTTTGCCTATCAAATCTTCGGGCTTATAATATTTTGCAATTCCTGAGAGAATCTGTCTTGTTTCGCTTCCCGTTTCAATAATAAACTTCAAAAGCTTTGATGATTTAGGAACCGCTTCACATTCCAAAACCTTGCCCACTCTTATATCAAGCTCTAAGAACTTATCAAAGTCAATGTTCTCTTTAAACGGTTCAATTTCAATCTGCGGTTTTTTGTTCGCAATATTCTCTTCCTCTATCTCCTGAAGCTTCTTTTCTGCGTCAATTCTTGCAAAAAGCATTGCATTCTCGGCTACCTTTTGCCCGCCCTTTGATGTGCCAAACCTTTCAAGAGCACCAAGGTCCGGAATATCTGTGCCGATTGCAGCTGCCAACTTTTGGGCTGTTTCGGGCATAAACGATGATAAAAGTGATGAAATCCACTTAAGGGATTCAACAAGGCTGAACATAACTGTTTTAAGTTCTTCCTTTTTGCTGTCATCCTTTGCAAGTGCCCATGGCATTGTTTCGTCGATATACTTGTTGGCGCGGTTTGGAATCCTCCAAAGTGCCTCCAAGGCATCGGCTGTTCGATATTCTTCCATAAACCTGATTGTATCTGCCTTTGCAGTTTCTGAAACGGCTGCCAGGTCTTCTTCAAAGCCTGTTTTTGCCGAGCTTTCGGGGACAATACCATCAAAATACTTGTTCACCATTGCAACCGTTCTGTTTGCAAGGTTGCCCAAAGTATTTGCAAGGTCTGTGTTATAGGTACTTATTATCTTTTCATAGGTGATTGTACCATCCTGAGCATAGGGCATTTCGCGAAGAAGATAGTATCTCACGCCATCTGTACCAAAGTGTCTTGCCAAATCGTCTGCATAGATAACATTGCCCAATGACTTACTCATTTTATCCTCGCCACTTAAAAGCCATGGATGACCGAACACCGATTTAGGTAATGGTTCGCCCAAAGCCATAAGAAAAATAGGCCAATAAATGGTGTGGAATCTCAATATATCCTTGCCGATAATATGAACATCTGCCGGCCAGTATTTGCCATAAAGTTCGCCCTTCTCGTCAGGGGTATAGCCAAGGGCATTGATATAATTGGTAAGGGCATCAAGCCATACATACACGGTATGCTTGTCGTCAAATTCAACAGGGATACCCCAGCTTATACTTGTTCTTGAAACGCAAAGGTCCTGAATGCCCGGCTTGATAAAGTTGTTAATCATTTCTCTTTTGCGGGATTCCGGCTGAATGAAGTCAGGGTTTTCTTCAATGTGCTTTTCCAAAGCCTTTTGGTACTTGCTCATTTTAAAGAAGTATGCCTCCTCGTTGCCCTGATGGACTTCTCTGCCACAGTCGGGGCATTTGCCGTCTACAAGCTGAGTTTCGGTCCAGAAGGACTCACATGGGGTACAGTACCAACCCGTATATGAGCTTTTGTAAATATCACCCTGGTCATACAGTTTTTTGAAAATCTTTTGAACGCTTGCCACATGGTAATCATCGGTTGTTCTTATAAACTTGTCATAAGACGCATTCATAAGGTCCCAGATTTCTTTGATTTCGCCCGCAACGCCATCAACATAAGTCTGCGGTGAAATACCTGCTTCTTCTGCAAGCTGCTGAATTTTTTGACCATGTTCATCTGTGCCTGTCAAAAAGAACACATCATAACCCTGATATCTTTTGAATCTTGCGATACTGTCTGCAAGCACCACCTCATAGGTGTTGCCTATGTGTGGCTTTCTTGAAGTATACGCAATCGCAGTTGTTAAATAAAATTTCTTCTTTTCCATATTCAAAACCATTAGCCTTTCATTTATTATATATTATCTATCCAAATAAAACGGAATTTATTCCTCGGTTTCGTCATCAAATAAAGTCTTTTGATACTTTTGATACTCAATACCAAAATGCTCGTATGCAAGGCGTGTAACCATTCTGCCCCTTGGGGTGCGATTGATAAAACCAATCTGCATTAAAAATGGTTCGTAAACATCCTCGATTGTATCACTTTCCTCACCGATGGTTGCCGCAATGGTGTCAAGACCAACGGGGCCGCCATCATAATTATTGATTATCGAAAGTATCATTCGCTTGTCGGTGGAGTCAAGACCCAGCTTGTCCACCTCCAGCATTCGCAGTGCAAAGTCTGCGACCTGGTCGGTAATCACTCCGTTTGCCTTAACTTCAGCAAAGTCGCGCACGCGCCTTAAAAGTCGGTTAGCAATTCGTGGAGTACCCCGCGACCTTGAAGCAATCTCTGCCGCGCCCTTATCGGTTATGTCAATGCCCAATATACCTGCTGAGCGTTTGATAATATTCATAAGGTCTTCGTTTTTGTATATTTCCAGCCTGCTTATAACACCGAATCTGTCCCTGAGCGGTGCGGTAAGTGCCCCTGCTTTGGTTGTTGCCCCGATAAGTGTGAATTTGGGCAAATCAAGCCTAATCGACCTTGCCGATGGGCCTTTGCCGATTATTATATCCAAAGCGCCATCTTCCATAGCAGGATACAAAATTTCTTCAACGCTGCGGTTAAGGCGATGTATCTCATCAATAAACAAAATATCATTCTCCGAGAGGTTGGTAAGCAGCGCCGCCAAATCGCCTTGTTTTTCAATCGCCGGACCTGAAGTTATGCGGATATTTACCCCCATCTCATTAGCAATTATCCCAGCCAGGGTCGTTTTGCCAAGTCCAGGCGGGCCATAAAGAAGCACATGGTCAAGCTGCTCGCCTCGGTTTTTGGCTGCTTCCATAAAAACCTTCAGGTTTTCCTTGACCTTAGTCTGTCCTATATAGTCATCAAGAAGTTTTGGTCTGAGAGAATATTCAATTTCGTTGTCATTGCCCATTTCCCTGGCAGTAACAATTCTGTTTTCGTTTTCAAATTCCATAACTGAACTTTAACCTTTCATCAAGTTTTTCAAACCAATCTTTACCATTTCCTCAACGGTACCCGTTGCTGTTGCTACAGCGCGTTTTGCTTCCTGAGGTGAGTATCCAAGCGCAACCAGTGCCCCAGCTGCCTCATCACGCTGGGAACTGCCGCCATGATAGACTTCGGTAATCTCATCTGCAGATATCCCGCCCAAATCAACATCACGGAACTTGTCCTTAAGTTCCAAAACGATGCGTTCGGCACCTTTGGCGCCAAGACCTGGGGTCTTGCTTGCGATATACTTGTAATCATTTGTGGTAACACACAGGGCAAACTTTGATGGAGAAATATTTGAAAGCAAAGCAATCGCCGTTTTTGCACCGACCCTTGAAACGCCTATTATCATTTCAAAAAGTTTCAGTTCCTCCACATCTGCAAATCCGTATATATCAAAAATATCAGCTGATGCTTTGAAGTTGGAATATGTATAAAGCTTTGCCGTCTCGCCCGTTTTGCCGATTTTTTCAAGTGTGGCACTGCTTGCATAAAGGCGATAGCCCACCCCGCCTGCATCAATTACTACAAAACTGTCGGTCTTAAGCGCAATTTCTCCTGAAATATAATAAAACATAAAGACTTGTCCTTTACCTTTCAGCGGGAAAAGTATATATACCATCCCACTTTAATATACTATCCTACATTATACTATCTTTTTAAATAAAAATCAAGTCCAAAGGATACTTTCTCCTTTGAAAAATACGACAATATCCATTTTAATTTTTTCATATATACCTCCAAGGAAAAATACATCTTCGTTTACGACTTCCAAGACCCCATACCGCAAACAAAAAAGTTGCAAGCAATTGCTTACAACTTTAGTAATATTCTTATAAATATTGACGATTGCCCCCTGTGTGTGCGTGGCATACCGCAATTGCAAGGGCATCGGCGGTATCATCAGGCTTTGGAATTTCAGAAAGGTTAAGTATAGCTTTTGTCATCTGTTGCACCTGCTTTTTTTCCGCTCTGCCATAACCCACCACCGCTTGCTTTACTTGAAGCGGAGTATATTCAAAGACAGGTATGCTGTAATTCTTGGCAGCCAGTATCAATACACCTCGTGCCTGAGCAACATTGATTGCAGTTTTTTGATTGTTTTGAAAAAACAACTCCTCTATTGCCATTGCATCGGGGCGAACCCGTTCTATCAATTCACACATTTCATCATAGATTTTCTTCAAACGGTCAAACATATCTTTGCCTGCTTCGGTTGTGATAGCACCATATTCTACTGTTTTAAACCGATTACCCTCGTAATCGATTGTTCCCACCCCTACAATTGCATAGCCGGGGTCAACTCCAAGTATCCTCATTTTGGTTTCCTTTCACATATTATGCATAATAATTGCATAAAAATTCACTTTTTTGCATAAAAATACACAAATTCAAAAAAAACTATTGCAATTTTCCATTAAAGCTATTATAATATAAAAAGCAAAATAAAACAAGCATTTTTATACATAAATGCAGTTTCACTTGGAGGTTTTACCAATGGCAAAGGAAAAAGTTGTACTTGCATATTCAGGCGGTCTTGATACATCAATTATCATCAACTGGCTGATTGAAAATTACGGTTACGAAGTTATCGCAGTTTGCGGCGATGTTGGTCAGGGAAAAGAAACTGACGGACTTGAAGAGCGTGCAAAGAAGAGCGGTGCTTCAAAATGTTACATCGAGGACTTGAGGGAAGAATATGTTCGCGATTACATATTCCCCACCGTTAAGTCAGGTGCTCTTTACGAGGGCAAATACCTGCTTGGCACATCTCACGCCCGCCCAATTATCGCAAAGAGATTGGTTGAAATCGCAAAAAAAGAGGGCGCTGTTGCAATCTGCCACGGTGCAACCGGTAAGGGCAACGACCAGGTTCGTTTTGAACTTACTATAAAAGCTCTCGCTCCCGAAATGAAAATTATTGCACCCTGGAGAATTTGGGACATCAAATCTCGCGAGGATGCTGTTGACTATGCAGAGGCACACGGAATTGAAATTCCCGTTACCAAAAAAGACCTCTATTCCCGCGACAGAAACATCTGGCATATCAGCCACGAAGGAATGGACCTTGAAAATCCATGGAATGAGCCACAGTATGAAAGCCTTTTAAAACTTGGCGTTTCACCGGCAGCTGCTCCTGATGAACCTACTTATGTTGAAATTGGTTTTGAAGCAGGTGTTCCCGTTTCGGTTGATGGCAAAAAGATGGGACCTGTTGAATTAGTGGAAAAACTCAACGCCCTTGGCGGTGCCAATGGTGTTGGTATTGCAGATATAGTTGAAGACCGTTTGGTTGGTATGAAGTCAAGAGGCGTTTATGAAACTCCCGGTGGCACAATCCTTTACACCGCAATTCAGGAGCTTGAGTATCTCTGTCTTGACCGTGATACCCAAGCCTTCAAGAGAATGAGCCAGACTCAGTTCTCGCAGCTTGTATATGACGGCAAATGGTTCACACCTCTGCGCGAGGCAATGTCAGCTATGTATGACGAAATGGATAAGACCGTTACCGGTACAGTAAGACTTAAGCTCTATAAGGGCAACTGTACTCCTGCCGGTGCGAAATCAAAATACTCACTCTATAACGAGGATATTGCAAGCTTTGGCGACAGTAAAGAGCTTTACAGCCACAAGGATTCTGAAGGCTTTATCAATCTCTTTGGCCTACCCCTCAAAGTCAGAGCAATTATGAACGACAAAAAC
>JAZNAJ010000104.1:0-2045 GCA_045586445.1 Clostridia bacterium
ACCGCTTGGCCTCCGACTTAAATCACTACAGTGGCAAAGTTGTTCAAAATAGCAATCTTCATTTTGGGTGTTTTCTTGATGGAAATTTACACGGTGTAATGAGCTTCGGACCCTCTATGGATAAAAGCAAGCTTGTTAAACTCGTGGAAGGGACAAAATGGAATGAGTTTATAGAACTAAATCGAATGGCTTTTGATGATTACTTACCGAGAAACGCAGAAAGTTTTTGCATCGGAAAAGCTATGAGATTGATTAAGAAAAATGCGCCGCAAATAAAATGGGTTGTTTCATTTGCAGACGGAACACAATGTGGTGACGGAACGATTTATAGAGCGAGCAATTTTGTATTAACTGGAATTAAACCAAACAAAACAATATTACAATTTCCAAATGGAGACAGAATTGCGGCGATGACGCTTGAAGCAAACTTCACGCTTCCGATTGTAAAAAAACAATGTGATTATTTTGGTATTGAACACAAATACAGAACAAGATCAGAATGGGTAAAACTCGGGGCACATTATGTTGATGGCTTTATGTTGAGGTATGTTTATTTCATTGATAAGCGTTGCAAAGAAAAACTGACCGTTCCAATTATTCCGTTTTCAAAGATTGATGAAATGGGTGCTGGAATGTATAAGGGCGAAAAGGTGACGCAACAAGAAAGGCACATAATGAAAGAGGGTGAATAAATGCCCAAAAAGAGACCGCCTAATGCAGAAGCAACGCAATTCCGAAGCGGTACTGAAGCGGTGGAAAATGGGCGTAAAGGCGGAATAGCTTCGGGGGAAGCACGGCAAGCCAAAAAATCCCTCCGTGAAGCAATGCAGATTTTGATGGATGCCGACTTGACTGGCAAAGATGGCAAGACAATGACAGGCACGGAAGCAATGGCGGCAAAGGCTTTTCAAGCGGCGCTCAAAGGCGATTGGAAAGCGTGGGAGTTAGTGCGTGACACCGCAGGACAGAAACCCGTGGAGCGTGTTATGGTTGCCGATGTAGAACCGTCCGTAATTGCCGAGGTGGAGGCGATGGTCAATGGATCGGAAACAGGCGGTTGATTTCTTGCTTGCATATCCATATCGTTTTGGTCACTCTGTAGGTTTTACACGGCTCACAGAGCTTCATAATGATTGGATTAAGGAAATGATAAGAGGCAAGGAAGATAAGACCTTACAGGCTCACCGTGGCTCTTACAAGACCACTTGCGTTTCCATTGCCTTGTCGCTGATTGTGGTATTGCTGCCGAACTGCAAGACCCTGTTTATGCGAAAGACAGACAATGACATAAAAGAGGTCATTTCACAGGTCAAGAAGATTTTGCAGAGCCAACAGATGCGGTACTTTGTGCAGTGCATTTATGGCTGTGATTTGAAATTAACAACGGCAACAGCAAACGAAATCAGCACCAACCTATCTACCGATATTCGAGGCACAGCACAGCTTGTCGGTTTGGGTATGGGTGGATCGCTGACAGGTAAACACTTTGACCGCATTTTCACAGATGATATCGTCAATGTGCAAGACCGCATAAGCAAGGCAGAGCGTGACCGCACAAAGTTGATTTATCAAGAGTTGCGGAACATCATCAACCGAGGTGGACGGATATTCAACACTGGCACACCCTGGCACCGGGACGATGCTTTTTCGCTTATGCCAAATCCAGAAGTTTATGACTGCTATTCAACAGGCTTGATGTCCGATGCAGAAATAGCCGAAATCCGCGAAAAAATGACAGCTTCGCTTTTTGCGGCTAACTATGAGATGCGGCACATTGCGGCTGAAGATGTTATTTTTGACAATCCGCAAACAGGAGCAGACCCCTCTTTGGTCGAACAGGGAGAGTGCCACATTGATGCGGCTTATGATGGTGAGGACTGGACAGCATTTACCATTTGCCGAAAAAAGGATGGCAAATACTATGTTTATGGCAGATGTTGGAGAAAGCACATTGATGATGTTGAAGCGGAGATAATTAAACTCCGTCAAGCCTTTAATGCTGGACGAATACATTGCGAAAACAATGCGGATAAAGGCTATCTTGG
>JAZNAJ010000105.1:0-2226 GCA_045586445.1 Clostridia bacterium
TCTTCTGCCGAATCAGTGTTTGTTATAATAATTCCCATTATTGCAATGCGTGTTTCCATAAAATTATACCTCATATAAACAAAATAACCTTTTTGCATAGAACAAAAAGGTACAAAAACAAAGTGGTTTTTGCCTTAAACTCAGATGGAGCTCCTTGTTCTCAGCTTATCCTTATTATATTATAGAATCAGTGCCGAGTCAATGATTTTTGCAATAAAAAATTTTTCTGGCAAGAACTCCGGAAAGGTTGACAAAAAAACGAAAAAGTGCTATACTCAAAAGATAGTTTTACGGCAAAAAACAGATGCATTTATCCCACGATTTTATGTAAGTAAAATATTTTTATATGGAGGCTGATAAAAGTGAAAATGGAACTTATATATGTGCTTCGTATATTGATAGCCGGGGTATGCGGATTGCTGGTTGGATTAGAACGAAGAAATCGTTCCAAGGAAGCCGGTATTCGTACACACTTTGTAGTTGCTGCAGGTGCAGCGCTTATAATGATTGTTTCAAAGTATGCATTTTTTGATGTTGTAGAACTTGCCGAGCAGATTGGGTTTGTGGGGGAAATTAGGCTTGACCCATCCCGTGTTGCATCAACTATAGCAAGCGGAATTGGATTTTTGGGTGCGGGAATGATTTTTGTGCATAAAAATACCGTAACCGGGCTTACAACTGCAGCGGGCATTTGGGCGACCTCCGGTGTTGGTATGGCAATAGGCTCCGGCAGTTATGTTTTGGGCATTGGTGCAACGCTTGTTATTCTGATTGCACAACTTTTACTTCATCTGGACTTCCATCGTAGCAGAAACTCAAAAATTAAAACACTTGTGATAAAGGGCGTAAGTGAAGACGGGTATCAAAAATACCTGAACGAAGAATTTGAAAAACTGGGTGTTTCTGTAAATACAACATCCATAGAAACAACAGATGATGGCGCAAGAAATTACATATTCACAATTGAACTTCCCAAAACTGTTGAGGAAGACAGTGTGGTGGCTATTGCAAAATACAAGAGCAGTATAAAACCATGCATTTAGAAAATAGCAGATACTCAATTTATGATACACATCAAAAAATATGGAAATTTATTTTATAAGAGAAAATAAAAGAACTCAGATATCAAATTTTAATAATGGAGATGAATACATAAATGGAAAAGAAATTATTTGGTACAAAAAATGGAGAAAATATATTTTTGTTTTCATTAGAAAATAAAAATGGAATGAAGGTAACTTTGAGCAATTTTGGAGCATTGATTATCAAACTGGAAGTGCCTGACAAGAATAGAAAGGTTGCAGATGTTGCACTGGGTTATGATACCTTGGAAGAGTATATTGAAAATTATAACTTTTATGGAGCGATTATCGGACCAAATGCCAATCGTATAGCCAATGCCAGATATATACTTGATGGGGTTGAGTATAAACTTGATGAAAATGACGATACCAACAACCTCCACAGCCATAGAGAAATTGGATTGCATAAAAGAATTTGGAGTTATAAGGAATATGACAATGAGATAGAGTTTTCCTTAAAACTAAAGGATGGCGAGATGGGCTTTGGTGGTAATAAAGATATTACTGTAAAATATATGTTAAGTGAAGATAATGGACTTAGCATTACATATTATGCAACAAGTGATAAAGATACAATAATCAATATGACCAATCATTGCTACTTTAATCTTGATGGACAAGGAGCAGGAAGTATAAAGAACCACAAATTACAACTTTTTGCATCGGCTTATACACCGGTTGACAGCAAACTAATCCCCATAGGTGATATTCTTAAAGTTGAAAATACACCTATGGACTTTCGCAAAATGCAAAAAATTGGCGAGCGAATAGATGATGATTTTGAACAACTTAAGATATCCGGTGGTTATGACCATAACTTTGTATGTGATAATTATAATGGTCAGGTGCGTAAAATTGCAGTTATTAAAAATACTGATGAAACAAGAACAATGGAGGTATATACCGACTTGCCCGGAGTTCAATTTTATAGCGGAAATTTTATGAAATATGAAATAGGCAAAGATGGAGCTATATATGACAAAAACGGAGGGTTTGCTCTTGAAACGCAATTTTATCCGGACAGCGCAAACAAACCACAGTTCCCATCAACTGTATTTGGACCTGACAGACCATATCAAACAAGAACTATTTATAAATTTATATAAGTAGTGACTAGGAGAAGCTAAAATGAAACAACTATATA
>JAZNAJ010000106.1:0-1533 GCA_045586445.1 Clostridia bacterium
ATACAATGCACTTACTATGGATATAGGCGATAAGACTCTAACGGTAGAGGTTGCGCAGCATATCGGAGATAATACTGTAAGATGTATTGCTATGGCATCTACCGATGGCTTGACAAGAGGAACGACAGTTACCGATACAGGCAAGGCGATAAGTGTGCCGGTTGGCAGAGAAACACTTGGAAGAATTTTTAATGTTTTAGGTGAGCCAGTTGATAATAAGCCGGCTCCCGAAAATGTTGAAAAATGGGATATTCACCGTCCAGCCCCCGAGTATTCACAACTTTCTACTTCAACGGAAATTTTGGAAACTGGTATTAAGGTCATAGACCTTATATGCCCATATTCAAAAGGCGGAAAGATTGGTCTTTTCGGCGGTGCGGGTGTTGGTAAGACTGTGCTAATTATGGAACTTATTAATAATATTGCAAAAGAGCACGGCGGACTTTCAGTATTTACCGGTGTTGGCGAGCGTACAAGAGAAGGAAATGACCTTTATAACGAAATGATGGAATCAGGGGTATTATCAAATACAACTCTTGTGTACGGACAAATGAACGAACCACCGGGTGCGAGAATGAGAGTCGGTCTTTCAGGACTTACGATGGCAGAATATTTCCGTGAAGAAGAGGGACAGGATGTACTTTTGTTCATTGACAACATTTTCAGATTTACCCAGGCAGGTTCTGAGGTTTCAGCGCTTTTGGGAAGAATGCCGTCAGCCGTTGGTTATCAGCCGACGCTGGCAAACGAGATGGGTATGCTTCAGGAGAGAATTACATCTACCAAAAAAGGTTCAATCACATCTATTCAGGCGGTGTATGTTCCGGCGGACGACTTAACTGACCCTGCGCCTGCTACAACATTTGCGCACCTTGATGCTACGACAGTTCTTTCCAGAAATATAGCGTCACAGGGTATATATCCTGCAGTTGACCCTCTTGAATCAACAAGCCGTATTCTTTCTGCAGATGTTTTAGGCGAGGAGCATTACAGCGTTGCCCGTGAGGTTCAGAGAATACTCCAGAGATATCAGGAACTTATGGATATTATTGCCATTATGGGTATGGATGAACTTTCTGACGAAGATAAACTACTCGTTCAAAGAGCAAGAAAGATTCAGAGATTTTTATCTCAACCTTTCCATGTATCTGAAAAATTCATTGGAATTCCGGGCGTGTATGTTCCGCTTTCTGAGACAATAAGAGGATTTAAGGAAATTATTGAAGGTAAACACGACGATCTGCCCGAGTCAGCCTTTTTGTTTGTTGGAACTATAGACGAAGCTGTTGAAAAGGCGAAAAAGGTGGTATAATGAAGACATTTAAATTTGTTATATCAACCCCTGACGGAAATTTGTTTGAGGGCGATATTGTAAAGGTTTCACTGCGCGGCAGCGAGGGTGACCTTGCTGTAATGGCAAATCATATTCCCTTTTTAACATCTGTTAAACCCTGCGAATGCAGGATTGAGCTTGAAGACGGAACTGATAAGGCAATCAATGTTGAACGTGGACTGCTTAGTGTAACAACCGAG
>JAZNAJ010000107.1:0-3336 GCA_045586445.1 Clostridia bacterium
TTGCCTCGCACCACCCGGCAACTCTCTCCAGACTTTCACACCCCTACTTGGTTTTGCTCAAACGCATTTAGTGTATTATAAGTTTATCACAGTAAATCGATAAAGTCAAGTTTTTTTGATAAATTTATCAAGAAAACGACCGCCAAATTGCAGGCGGTCGTAAAAATTATAAAGTATATTTATTCTTCTGTTATTGCTTTTTTCTTGTCTCCAATGCTCAGGATGAAGTTTAATATAATACCAAAGACTGCTGCACCTGCGATACAAGGAATTTGTGCGCCAAAGAACGGAATGTTTCCTCCAAACGCATAGTTACCGCCTATGCCAATCACCATGATTGTAGCGATTACCGCGATATTCTTTGCAGAGAACATATCAACGCCCTTATCAATCATAATAGCAACACCTTGAGCTGCGATAGCACCAAAGAGGTAAATTTCCAAACCGCCGATAACTGCAAGCGGAATTCCGTATATGACATTAATGAGAGGTGTAAAGAAGCTGATTACCATTGCTATAATCGCAGCAAGAGCAATCACCGGAACGGAAAATACCTTTGTGATAGCCATTGTGCTGATGTTTTCGCCATAGTTTGTACCTGGAGGCCCACCAACAACACCTGATATCATATCACAAATACCATCACCAATTAAGTTTCTGTCAAGCATATCAACAAGGCTGTACTTCATTTTTTTGCCTTTTTTCTTAGCAACATCGTTTACATAAATATCAAGCTGATACATATGAGCTGTTGATTCAGGAATGGTTGCAATTGCAATCGGCATTATAGCTGCAACCGCTGCCCATGAAACCTTGGGGAACGAAAATGCAGGAACGGCAAATATTGAACCATCACCCAGTTTCCACGCCGATGCCTCAAGAGCTGCAGCCGGCATAGCACGGAAGAGGTTTATATCACCTATGAAATAAATAAGTCCTGCAGCAGCACAACCGGTTAACGCACCTAAAAGAAGCGGAAGCTGACCCAAGAAACCCTTTAAATATTTTGAGTAAACAATGGTTGAAATCAAGGTAATAAGTGCAACTGCGGTCCACCAGTTTGTTTCGCAAGTTGCAGCATCAACCATGGGAATAGCATCGCCCAAAGCATTACCGGCAAGTGTCAGACCAATAATCATAGCGATTGGGCCTGTGATTGATGGTGGTAAAATTGTTTCAACAGCTTTTCTTCCGCCAAAACGAACCAAAAGACCTGCCAAAATGGAAATTATACCTGAAGCAATAATACCAAACTGGGCATACTGAATTGCTTCCATCGGCAATATTCCATCAACCTTTTCAAAACCTTTTGCAGCACACATACTTGCAATTGCTGTCAAATATGCAAAACTTGAGCCATAATACAAAGGAATTTTTTTACCGGTAATCAAGATGAAGCACAATGTAGCAAGTCCACTTGCAAATATCGTTGTGGATACCTGAAATCCTGTGATAAGTGCAACTGTAACTGTTGCCGGAAACATAACTATTACTTGCTGGATGGCATATAGCAAAAGTTTCCATGTGGTTGGTCTTTCTTCGGGCAAATACCCTACTACCTGTGAATTAGTTTTCATTTGTTTAAACAACCCCTCTCATTTCGTCTTTATTCGACATTTATTTCTTTCTTTTAAAGTAACACAAAAAACCTTATTTGTCAATTTAAGTATCTGTTTTTCGAAAAATAATATGGGTGTGTTTTATTAAGTTGAAAACAATATACTACTTCATCTTATTAACTTTTCAAGCAAATCAAAACCGTCGTTTTCTACCACAACAACCTTGACTTTTAAGGCTTTTTCAACATCAGCTATTGTAAGATTGTCCAAAAATACATCCTCATCGTGCCGCAGCATAGAGATTGGTATTAAGATTTCATCTCCCAAATCTTTGCCTTTAAGTTGATTTATAATATCTGTTGCAGTTATAAGTCCGCTGACGGTTATATTTTCGCCAAAAAAATTGTTTTTAATTGAAATAACACTTATTTTATCGCTGTGGAGCTTATCGGTAAGAGCCTTTATAAAATTATACGCCAAAACACCGGTAATAACTGTCTTTTTTGTTTTTACTTTTGAATTTTTACAATCAGCTAATGCATCCTCAAATTCCCATTCAAGCGACGCACAAAGACCAACACCGTTCTCGATTTGCGGGAACCCGTCATATTCTTTCCAGGAAGGAATTTCCTCTTCTGCAACAATATAAAATTCATCTGCCAGATAAACAAAATTTATATCTCGTTCTTCCTTTATCTTTTTTTGCCAAGCAGAAACTTGTTCAATGACGCGTTTTGCATCATTTTTGTCAAAGGTATCAAGTGGTGTTAAACCATCCCTGTATTTTGAAATACCAACCGGTACAACCGAAAGACTTTCAACCGAGTCGCCAAGACTTAAGATATCTTGTATTGTTCGGTCAAGTTCAGCTCCATCATTGTAATTCGGACACAGAACTATTTGGCAATTTATCATCATTCCGCTGCCGGAAAATCTTTGCAATTGTTCCATAATCCGTCCTGCAAATTTATTATTGAGCATTTTGCACCGAAGCTCGGGGTTGGTAGTATGCACCGAAACATTTATTCTTGGAATATTATATTCAATAATACGGTCAATATCCTGGTCAGTCATATTTGTAAGAGTTACATAATTCCCCTGAAGGAACGAAAGCCTGTAATCGTCATCTTTAAAATAACAACTTTCACGCATATTGGGTGGCAGTTGGTCTATAAAACAAAATATACACTTATTTCTGCAGGCACGGGGCGCATCAATAAGCAGTGTATCAAATTCAGCCCCAAGTGGTTCAAAATCAAAGTTATTAATAGAGATTACCTTGCCACTTTCAAGTTCGATGCAAAGGCTTTCATTGGCGGATAAATACATATAATCAAGGTAGTCGTTTACTTCCTTATCGTTTATCGATTTTATCACATCTCCTGATTTTATGCCGTGTTTTTCGGCAACAGAGCCTTTTATTACCTTTTTAACAGTTACTGACATCAGACAAGCTCCTTTCAATAACAACAAATACTATCTGGTAAAACCTTTTAAGAAAGACTTTGTCCTTTCATTTTGAGGATTATCGATTACTTCAGCTGCAACGCCCTCTTCTACAATATAGCCATCAGCCATAAATATAATTCTGTCCGCAACATTTTTTGCAAACTCAATCTCGTGTGTAACAATGACCATTGTCATATCCTCCTCAGCAAGCTGACGGATTACACGCAGAACCTCAAGAGTAAGCTCCGGATCCAGCGCAGATGTGGGCTCGTCGAAGAACAGGATGTTCGGATGCAGGGCCAGCGCACGTGCGATTGCCACACGCTGC
>JAZNAJ010000108.1:0-3011 GCA_045586445.1 Clostridia bacterium
TTCATTTCCACAGGTGTTGTGAACTTTTTCTGCTTCCAAGGGCGAACATACAACGCCGTCAAGGCCTGCATCCTTTGCATTTTTTGCATAATGCATAACAACCTTGTCAATTGGTTCGTTTATAAGAAGGTTAGACCTCATAATTTCTTCGCTGGTAGAAGTAAGCTGGGTAACAGCGATTAAAATGGGGCGTGTACCATCTTCACGAGTCAATCCCTCAAGAGCTGCCTGCATCATAGGAATAGTACCAGATGCGTGAAGATTGGTCATATCAACATCAAGATTTTTGAGGACCGACATAGATTTCTTTACTGTATTTGGAATATCATGCAGTTTTAAATCAAGAAAGATTTTGTGGCCACGATTTTTTATTTCTTTAACAATTTCAGGACCTTCGGCATAAAAAAGTTCCATACCTATTTTTACAAAAGGCTTCTCGTCTTTAAATAAATCCAGAAAATCCATAACTTGTTTTTTTGTTGCAAAGTCGCATGCAACAATTACATCCTTACCCATTAATGAGCACCCCCAATTATATCTTTTAAATCTTTAATTCCATACTTTTCCATAACTTTTGGCAGACGGTCAATTATATTTTTGCAGGCAAACGGTTCAACAAGATTTGCCGCACCCACTTGCACAGCTGTTGCACCCGCAAGCATCATTTCAATTACATCTTCGGCAGATGAAACTCCACCCATACCAATTATGGGGATATTAACCGCTTCATAAACCTGATACACCATTCGAAGTGCAACAGGAAAAATAGCAGGGCCTGAAAAACCGCCCATTTTATTTGCAATTACAGGTTTTTTTGTCTTTAAATCAATTCGCATGCCAAGTAAAGTGTTAATAAGGCTGATACCATCTGCACCAGCGTCTTCACAAGCCTTTGCGATTGATACGATATCGGTAACATTTGGCGAGAGCTTGATGAAAACGGGTTTTGTAGTAACTTTTTTAACCGCTTTTGTAACTTCTGCAGCAGACTCAGGTGATGTGCCAAAGCTCATACCGCCGCCATGAACATTAGGGCAGGATACATTTACCTCAAACCAGCCGATTTGTTCTTCACTGTCAAGCTGTTCACATGTATAGGTATATTCGTCTATTGAAAAACCGCTTACATTAGCCATAACGGGTTTGTGAAAAACCTCTTTGAGCTTTGGAAGTTCAAATTCCTTTACCGCCGCAACTCCGGGGTTTTGAAGGCCTACCGAATTTATCATTCCGTTAGGACACTCGGCTATTCTTGGAGTGGGATTTCCAAACCTGGCATCCTTGGTTGTGCCTTTAAATGAAAATGTGCCAAGACAATTTATATCATAAATCTCAGCAAATTCATATCCAAAGCCAAATGTTCCGCTGGCGGGAATTACAGGATTATCAATTTCTATGCCCGAAAGGTTTACCTTTGTGTTTACCATATAATTTCCTCTCTTTCCAAAACGGGACCGTCTTTGCATATTCGCTTATTGCCGTATTTGGTTTTGCATGAGCAACCCATACATGCACCAAAACCACAACCCATTCGTTCTTCAAAGCTATACTGTCCTGATGTTTTTGCAATACCTTCAATAGCTTTAAACATAGCCTCAGGTCCACAAGTGTAGAAGTAGGAGTAGTCTAAAGTTTTTATAGCATCTGTTACGAAACCCTTGATTCCGTATGAGCCATCAACGGTTGTAACAAAAACCTGTGCACCCAGTTCTTTGAACTCGGTTTCAAAAAACACATCGTCTTTTCCGTTAAAGCCAAGAACAACAGTAGGCTTCTTTCCCTCAGAAATAAGTTTTTTGCAAAGATTATACATAGGCGGAACACCAACACCCCCACCAATAAGCAGAGGAGTGTCGCCGCTTTTTGAGGTGTCAAAACCATTGCCAAGACCTGTCAAAATATCAAGTTCGGTACCTATGGGATAAAGACTCATTTTCTCGGTCCCAACACCTACGACTTTGTATATAAGAGTAAGGCTATCTTTTGTGTAATCACAAACAGATATAGGTCTCCTTAAAAACTCGCCATTTATCTTTATATTGACAAACTGCCCGGGACAACTCAAATCTCTTGTATCACCAGAAAGTGTCATAAGCATAACATCTTTTGCTATTTTTGTATTTGAAGTTATTTTAAAAATTTGTTGTTTCAATTTTACTTACCTCTCTATTGCTTAGAAGGGCGGTTGGTTGCCGCCCTTATTGTCAAGTGTATTAAGCATCTATTGTTGAAATTCCTATAGTGTTTTCTTCCAGAACATCAAGCAGTACAGAAACGGTATCAAGAGCAGTAAAGAGATTAACATTATTCTCAGTCGCAAGGATACGAATTTCCTGACCATCATGCTTGGAATCAGAGGAGGAACTTATATCACTGGTGTTTATGAGATATGATATATGTCCTTGACGGATTGCCTCGGGAATTTCTTCACTGCCATTACCTATCTTTCCGAGAACATGGGTGCGGATTCCGTTTTTCTTGAGGAATTTTGCTGTACCTTCAGTTGCCTGAATGTTAAAACCAAGATTATAGAAACGACGAATAAGTTCAAGGGCTTCTTCTTTGTCCTTATCCGCAATAGTCGCAAGAACAGTACCGTAATTCTGCAATTTCATACCGGATGCCTGAAGTGCTTTGTAAAGCGCACGGTTAAGCTTGTCATCGTAACCAATTGCTTCACCTGTTGATTTCATTTCAGGTGAGAGGTATGCGTCAAGACCGCGAATTTTATTAAATGAGAACACAGGAACTTTTACATACCAACGATTTTTTTCTTCCGGATAAGTCTTTTTGATGCCTTGAGATTTAAGGCTCTTGCCAAGAATTACATTTGTTGCAATGTCCGCCAAACTGTATCCTGTCGCCTTTGAAAGGAATGGCACAGTTCTTGAAGAACGGGGATTTACCTCAATAATATATACATTTTCGTCTTTATCAACTATAAACTGGATATTATACAGACCAATGATGCCTATACCCAAACCAAGCTGCTTTGCGTATTTCAAAATTGT
>JAZNAJ010000109.1:0-7189 GCA_045586445.1 Clostridia bacterium
TGAAGAAAAGGAGAGCTTTTGATATGGCAGAATTCTATTTCTATATCATCTGCATTGTCGCTTTGGGTGGATGGCTATGGTATAAGGCTAAGATCAATAAAGACCAGTATATGAGCCAAGAGTGGCTTGATAGTTGCAAGTAATTATAGGGTGGCATAGCCACCCTTCTGCTTGGGCCGTTGGTAGAGGACAAGCACCATCAGGCAGAAAATAAAATCCGGTTTGCAAAACCAAAAGCTAAATAAAAGTTGCGTCCACATATGGCGGACACTCCTAAAATCGCCGGGCTCTGGCGGACGTACCTTAGTAATCCAAGGTCCGCCAGAGCCCGAATTTTGATACGCCCGGCCCCGTGGAAACTTTTTTCCGTGTCCACCACTCATGGACATAGGCATGATACGCCCGGAATCGTGTATAAAAACTTTTTATAAAAATTTTGAAAAAAACTCTTGACAAATCTATATAGCTATGCTATAATTAAGGTACAAAGAGGGGCGGTGAGAGGTGCTAGTCGGCTCACCCCGAACAAGAGTCTAGTTGGAAAGATGCGTCCTGCCAAAGAAAACTGCGCTACCCTCTTTCATTCCATTATAGAAAGAAGAATTATAATGAGCTATGCCGATATCTTGACCGAAGAGCAAAAAGAGGCGTTCCGCAAGGGCGATGCCTACTATAAAAGTCCGTTTAAAAATTTAAATTTACGCAAAACCCTATGTAATATAAGTGCTTCGTCTACTGGCTCCGTATATGTTACATCTTCTCAGGCTCGTATTCACGAAGCTTTGGTGGACAGTTGGAAGAGTAAAAGTTGGAATTAAGAAAGGAAAATTAATATGTATGAGTTCCATATCCGCAATACCCAAACTTCTGAACAGTGCATAATCTTTGGCTATACTGCAAATGATGCATTCCGGCGCGCTGGCATTATAAATACCGAGCTTTGGAACTGGCAAATCGAATTTTATGAGTATGTCGATTAACAGGGTGTGCTCCATACGAGGACACCCCCCATATTTCTGAGCCTCGCGCCCACGGACCAGGCGCGAGGATTTATGCAAAATACACAACTTTTGAAAAAATTGAAAGCGATTTTTTGTGCATATTGCCATATTGATTTTTCCCGTATCTCATGGTATACTGGTATCATCAAAGGGGAGGTGAACCGAATGAGTTCTGATCTGCTTCAGGCTTACGATGAATACTGCATAGATTGCTATGCAGAGGGCATCGTTCCCAAGCCTTTCTGGGCATGGCTTTGGGAGGGCGATGAATAATCGCCCAAGCCCCTTGACAAATCAACCAATCTGTGCTATACTAATATCATCAAGGAGGGCAATGCCCTACTACTACTTCGGAGGTTATCCTATGTCTAATATTACTGTCATCTGTACTTGTCCCTTCTGCCATAATACTCACTCTGTTGAAGTAGACTATCGTTCCTACAATTCCTGGCAGAAAGGCGCCCTTATCCAGCACGCAATGCCCGAACTAACTCCCACCGAGCGGGAACAGCTCATTAGCGGTATTTGCCCCAAATGTCAGAGGTCCATTTTTGCCCCTCCTCCCGAACCCGAGGATGATGGCGAAGAACCTTGCGATGGCAACTGTGCTGATTGCCAGCATTACGCAGAATGCTATGCAGATGAAGCACCTGATGACCTTGAAGTTGGTTTTGACCCCTACGCAGGATGCTACACCGACGATTGCTGAGGAAGGAAACCTCCTCAGCCTCTCGTGTTCTGGCGCCACGAGAGGAATTTACAAAATAAACAATTCCTGGCAATTTTTTTGTGCAATTTGACAAATAAAAAAACTTGATTTTTTTTCACAAAATGCTTGACAAGTTCACCAGGCTGTGATATAATAAAGGCACAAAAGGGGCGGGGAACACGGAACGGTCGGTGCCCCCTCAAAAAGAGTCCAGTGGAAAGATGTGTCCTGCTACAAAAATTGCGCCACTCTTTTGTAAATTCTAAAATTTAGGAGAAAATCAAAATGGGCATTTTTGTCGGTCTTATCCTTATCGCTTTTATCATCTTCTGTGTTGCGGCTACAATTTTTTTAATTTCTTAAAAAAGCCCCTTGACAAAACAGCTTATCCATGATATAATAAAGGCACAAAAAGGGAGCAAAAGCTCCAGAAGAAAAGGAGAATAAACTATGAAATACACTACCAATCGTCGCATCAATGTTCGCACCATCCGCAATATCGAAGATGAAGGCGGTCTGACTCTTCGCAATGGCAAAATTGTGGAGTATAAGACTGGCTGGCAAGTCGGCATCCGGGGCATCGAATGTCATACGCCGGAAGAGGTCTCCATCCTGCTCCATAAGGGATTGGGTCGCAAAGGCAACATCGGCATCTGGTTCTCTGGTGGTATCTACTATATCGACATCAGCAAGCATATCACTACCAAGCAGGATGCTTTGAAGATCGGCAAGCTGATGAATCAGCAGAGCATTTACGGCTGGCGTCCCCGGAAAAAGGGTCAGCTAGTTTGGTGCGAGTAAAAAACTCGCACCAAATAAAAAAAATAACTCTTGACAAATAATTAAAACTGTGATATAATAAAGACACCAAAAGAAAAGGAGTTAACCCTATGAACGAAATGAATTTGGCACAGACAATGCGAGAAACTGCTGATAAAGCAAACAATGATAGAGAGCTGGCTTCCAAGAGCCACGCTGAACAGTGGATTGATGCAAATATCATTCCTTGTATCAAGCGAGCGGCTGAAAATGGCGAATACTATACTAGCTTCAGAATCCCCAATAATATTCATCATGGCTATGCAGTTGCCCATCTTGAAAGTATGCACTTTACCATTGAAAAGATGCGTGATCGCTACATCCGTGCATCTTGGTGAATTGGCGCCCTTCGGGGCGCTATTTTTTTAGCTGTTCCTGAGCGGGCGCCCAGGAACAGAATTTTGAATATTTATACATTTTAGGGAAAAAATATTCCAAAACTTTTTTTCAAAAACCTCTTGACAAAATCCCATAAGTGTGCTAATATATACTCACAGAGGGGCAAGACCCCAAAAGAAAGGAAATGATTGATATGTTGAATTACTTGTGTGAAGACCTCGAAAATGGCGGCTACTTCTTTGTTCAGTGCGAAGATGAAACCCAGGTTGATGAAATCCTCTTGGAGAATGGCTTTGACCTCAATGAAGTAGACATCCTTGATGTGATGGATGACGAAACCGCTGAAATTTACGGCTATGATACTTATTAAGGAGGGTAATGATATGAAAACATTTTCTATTGTGTGCCGTGATAAGTTAACTGGCAAACTGTTTTCAGGTGTGGTTGACCACACAGAGCTGTGTCGCATCAGCAACTTGGAAGGTATTCAAGTATGTTGTGTAAGAGAAATTGAAAAGGCGGCTGACTAAACATCAGCCCCTTTTATTTTATCAAAAATTTTTCAAAAAGTCAAAAAACCTATTGACAAAATCACATGGTTGTGATATACTATAATCACAACAAAGGGGGAGAACCCCACAAAATGAAAAGGAGATTTTGATTATGAAGACTATGAATTACACCAATGTCAAGGCAATGCTCGTTCAGCCGGACGAAATCAACGCACTGGAAAAAGCCGAACAAACCCTGCGTGATGTTCAGTTCACCCTTGGTGACGATAACACAATTATGGCTCTGGAAACCGGTGAGGTCATCACCCCCGGCGGAATCGCCCGGGCACGAAGCATCCTCAATTTTATTCGCACCTATCGTATGGTGCAAGTCAACCCCTAAATTCGATACGCTCCTGGCTCCGGTGGTGTCCTTTCCCACCGGGGCTTTTTTAGCTGCTCGCCGCTGGCTGTGGCGAGCAGAATTCCAATATTTGGGCAATTTGCACAATTTTCAAAAACGAAATTTCTTTTTCTAAACCCTAAAAATTTTTCCCGAAACCCCTTGACAAAACCCACCCCCTATGATATAATACAGATACTCCAAGAGGGAAAGGAAGATTGATTATGGACTATGAACTGATTTGGTGGTGCGTTGTGGGCGGTCTTGTCGCCTTGTTTATGATTGGTGTATTCCTGCCGTGGAATGACCGCTATGACCCCAAGGGTGATGACCCTTATCGTGACTGTCCAAAGGAGGAAGAACAATGGTAATCGGATATAATCCTAAAGACCTGTGGCGACAAATCGCCCACAAGTACGAAGAAATCCAAAGTGAAACAGATTGGCTCAATCACTACACCGCCATCAATTCTATTGATGATGTAGAGGATTGCGTGCGGAATATCATGGACAGTTGCACTGCCATTCTGGAAAATATCGAACATTTGAAGGGAGAAGAAATGTAATGGATATTTTGATTGCGGCACTTGGCTCTACCTGTGGACTGATTATAGGTGTCGGTCTTGTCTGGTGTATTGATAGATTTTCCGAATGGCTATCTATCAAAATTGAAGAAAAACAAAAAGATTAAAAAAAGGGCTTGACAATAAGCCCTTTTTATGTTATAATATCCACAGAAAGTGAGGTAATTGAAATGACAAAGAAACCTAAGAAAATCGACCGCAGAATGTTCAAGAAAGAGGGGGAGGAACTTCAGCAGTATCTCCACTTCCGCAAGAGAAGTAGCCGAGTGGAGAACGGCAAAGCCTACAACCGCCAAAAGATGAAAAGAGGTGAGCGAGAGTGAGCATCCAAGAAGAATTAGAACGGCTCTACTGGAGAGTTGTCCACGAGTGTGAGGCCAGTTGGGAGATACCCGAAGCTTTTCACGCACTAAGCGAAGCCATCGAATATTGTGGTGGCGGTAAACATATCAATTTCAGAGGAGTTGATGAAGATGCCTAGATGCCCTTGGTGCGGAAGCACCGCACAAGTCAAAGAGATTGAAACAGAATACCTTGAAGATGGTTGGAGCATTGAAGTGCGTCGCCATTATCGATGCGGTTGTGGCACTTGCTTTGTCCACAAGTCGTGGTTCAAAAGCGAAGGCTATGAAGAAGTAGACATTGAACTGGAAAAAAGAAAAAAAGGGGGTTGACAAAATCGACCCCTTGTGATATAATAATGCCAAGAGGTGAGGCAAATGTTAATTTACGAAAATCATTATTACAGTTTTTATGATGGCGGTTGCCGCATCGGTCAATGTGCTTGCCATCCCTCCCGCTACTTAGAAAATGCGGTTGAGTTGTGGTGCTTCGGTATTTACGGAGAGTACAGAGGAAAAGGTCTGGGTCAACAATTTTTGCGTGAGATTATTGAGCACAACACAGGGCGAGTCATCGTTCTCTTTGTTGAAAAGACGAACGCAAGAGCAATTCACATTTATGAAAAGGCAGGCTTCAAAATCGTTGGGGAATATCGGGGCGGTTCTTATGCTTGGGAAATGAGGAGAGGGTAGACCCCTCTCCTCTTATTTTTGGCTGCTCCTGGCCGGGGGTCAGGAGCAGAATTTTAATTATATTACACCGTTCGAAAAAAATCAATTCGCATTTTGCACAAACTTCCAGCCGCATTTTCTCCCGAATTTGTACAACTTTACCTGTTGACTTCTGGTGCGGTCTGTGGTATACTAGTGATGTCAAGGGGAGAGGGGTACAGGGTGTACCACCGAAATCAGACCCAGCACTTCGCTGGTAAATCTGGCGGTCGGAGCCACTGGCTCACCTTCGAAGGCTCGAAAAATGTAAAAACCCCTTGACAAACCGCCCAAATTGTGATACAATAAGGGTACAAAAGGCGAGGGTAAGGCAACCGCAAAGATGGCGGATTCCCACGAGAGTATGTAAGACCATTACCCGATGACCCGACCGCAAGGTGTTCCTGTTTGCGGTATACAAATGTGAACCAGACCTCGCAGGCTGAAAAAATGTCGAGGATATGCAGGATATAAAAGCCATGGGGTACCCACGATAGAGAGCAACCACCCTTGCGGATAAACGCACTAAGGCTCCCGTGGGAATGGTAAGTGCGCAACCTGCCCCCCTAACATATGGTTGGCGACTTCTGTGATGGGGAACAGAAACGAATGTTCGTAGGAAATGGTACCACCTGAGAGGGTTCGACTCCCTCCCCAACCACCACAATACGACCGCTTAGCTCAGTTGGTAGAGCAACGGGCTTTTAATCCGTGGGTCTGGGGTTCGAGCCCCCAAGCGGTCACCAAAATAACACTTGACAACTGGGCGGTCTTGTGTTATAATATCAATGTAAGAAGGGAACGCCCCTCTCCCACAAAGGGCGGTGAATGTGTCTGACAGAAAGGGTTGTGAACAAAGTGAAATGGGTCTAGGGGTGGCGCCCGAAAACGCTGATGTAATTAAGATGTGTATTGCAAATTGCCTTCGTGGGGTTGGCTCCCAAAACATGGATCGGAATTAGGAGAAATTGACTTATGACTTGGACTTAGCTTTAGGGTTTGGCTGACCCGCCCAAAAGATAGCCTATTGGCTTAGCAGGTTGAGTAGACTGGCTCAAAACCACTTGGCTGAGAATTTTATGATACTAGAAAAGTTCCTCCGAGGGGCAGTCCCCTCGGAGGTCATTTTTTGTCCGCTCGTTGTCTGGCGCAACGAGCGGAATTTTGTTTTTTCTATCCATTTCGCATTTTTTCAGTTGAAAACTCAATCAAAAATTTTTTAACTTTTTTTCCTAAAACCCTTGACAAATCCGTTCGGCTGTGCTATAATTCTCTTGTAAGTAAGGAACACACCAACCAACCAAAAGGAGAATTAACTATGGAAAAGCTTATTCAATTTATTCAGTATCGCTACAAGATGGCAAAGGAATGGGGTGCTGACCCTATGGTTATGTGCAATCAGGCTTTTGGAGCCTTAGAGCTTTATCATACCATGAATCCTAATCAGTTTGACGAGTGTGAAAAGCTGTGGAATGACGAGTGGCACAACAAGTTTCTTGCCCTCGCATACGGGGAGGTGTAAACCATGTTGAAGCGGAATATCACTTACCATATCAGCGAAGACCGCCTTGACCGAGCCTGCTATATAATGCAAACCGTTGGTATCGGTGAAATTATCAAAGAGCATAAATGCGTTGATGAAAAAGGTCGAACCTCTTGGCAATGTCTGACAAATACCGGTGTTCTCTTGGTTCTTGATGAGCATAAGAAAATGGTAATTACCCTCTATATTGCAAGTCAGCCAAAAGTCAGTGCTATGTATGAGGGCAAAACTCCCAGTTGGGTTATCAAT
>JAZNAJ010000110.1:0-5625 GCA_045586445.1 Clostridia bacterium
TAAAAATTTCGGAAGTGAACTAACTTATGGACAAAGCATTGGAAATGCTTATCAAAAAAATAAAGGATTATAATCCTACAGCAGATTTAGACCCCGTGTTAAAGGCTTTTGAGTATTCAAAGGCAAAACACGAGGGTCAATTTCGCGTGTCGGGAGAACCTTTTTTTTCACATCCGCTTGCAGTTGCCAATATTCTGGCGGATATGGAACTTGACACAAGCTCGATTGCGGCAGCGCTTCTTCACGATGTTGTAGAGGATACTGAGGTAACCGAAAATGATATAGCCAAGGAATTTGATGAGACCATTGCTCAATTGGTGGCAGGCGTTACCAAACTTGGCAAAATCCCATATACTTCAAACGAGGAACAACAAATTGAAAATTTGAGAAAGATGTTCCTTGCGATGGCGAATGATGTAAGGGTTATAGTTATAAAACTTGCCGACAGACTTCATAATCTGAGGACACTTAAATCTATGCCGGAGGATAAACAAAGGGAAAAGGCAAGGGAAACCCTTGAAGTTTTTGCACCACTTGCTCACCGACTTGGTATGGCAAAGATAAAGATGGAACTTGAGGACTTATCACTTAAATATATAGACCCTATAGGATACTATGAAATTGTTGATAAGATAAGTCAAAAGCAGAGCGAACGCGAAAAGTATATTGCAGATATGATAAGTCTGCTCAAAACACGCCTTGAACGATTGGATATTGAATCCCATGTAGAGGGCAGAGCAAAGCATTTTTACAGTATTTACCGCAAAATGTTCATTCAAAACAAAAGTATACACGAGATTTATGATTTGTTTGCAGTCCGTGTGATTGTCAATACGGATGCGGATTGTTATGCCGTTTTAGGTATGGTGCACGAACTGTTCAAGCCCATTCCGGGCAGATTTAAAGACTATATAGCAATGCCAAAACCCAATATGTATCAGTCGCACCATTCGTCGGTTATTGGACCAAACGGTGTACCCTTTGAAATTCAAATCAGAACATGGGAGATGCACAATACTGCTGAACATGGTATTGCTGCGCATTGGAAGTATAAAGAGGGAAAGAGTGGCAAGAGTGATATTGACGGAAAGCTTGAATGGATAAAGCAGTTGCTTGAAATACAAAAAGACCTCACCAATGCTGAGGATTTTATGCAAACTCTTAAAATCGATATGTTCAGCGATGAAGTTTTTGTCTTTACGCCAAAGGGTGATGTTGTCAGCCTTCCGGCAGGGGCAACACCGATTGATTTTGCTTATTCGATTCATAGTGCCATAGGCAATAAGATGCAAGGTGCAAAAGTAAACGGCAAGATTGTTACTTTGGACTATAATCTTCAAAATGGTGATATAGTTGAAATACACACATCAAACACTGTTCATGGCCCCAATCTTGACTGGCTGAAGATTGCCAAAACTTCGCAGACAAGAAATAAGATTAATCAATGGGTTAAAAAAGAAAACCGAACTGAAAATATTATCAAAGGCAAAGAAGTGTTCGAACGGGAACTTAAAAAGTCTATGATCCCTGTTTCCTATATGAATGAAGAAGCCTTTTTCGAAAAGCTTTTGACCAAGTTTGGATTTCAGCAGACAGACGATGTTTTTGCAACACTTGGTTATGGCGGGTCAAATGCCAACAAACTTTTAACCAAGTTCAAAGAGCTTTGCAAACAGGATATGGCAAGCAAAAAAGAAGTGTTTGATATTCCTGAACAGTTTGTGGTAAAGACAACTTCAAGGGGTAATCAAAGCGGTGTAATAGTTGATGGAGTTGATAATTGCCTTGTAAGGATTTCGCATTGCTGTAGCCCTGTACCCGGCGATAAGATAATTGGTTATGTTACTCGTGGCAGAGGTGTTGCGGTGCATCGGGCAGACTGTATCAATATTACCAATGCGAATTTTACAGAAGAAGAACAGAGGAGATTTATAAATGTCCGTTGGGCTGATGCGGCGGGAAGCAGCTTCCAGGCGATGCTTTGCATTACAGCACCTGACCGAAATTCGTTGCTTGCGGATATTACCGGTATTACCTCTGAATTAAAGATTCCAATCAAGGGACTTAATGCAAGAACAGCCAAAAACAATTTAGCTATTATTGAAATTACCATTGAAATTAAAGATGTTGAGCATCTTGAAACAGCTATCAAAAAGCTGAAAAGTATAAGCGGCGTGCTTGCGGTTGCTCGAAGAAGACAATAATTAAAGAGGTATTTAAATGATTTTTCACAGATTTATTTTGGGAGATATGGTTACCAACTGTTACCTTGTCGCAGAAGAGGAAACCAAAACAGCGGTGCTTTTTGACGCACCGGCAGATGCTGACAAAATTATGGAGTATATTGAAAAGAAAGATTTGAATTTGGCTGGTATCTTCCTTACACACGCACATTTTGACCATGTTTTGGCACTTGAAGAGCTTAAGAAACGGACAGGTGCAAAGTTGTATGTTCATAGTGCAGAAGAACAATATCTCAAAGACCCAAACCTTAACCTTGCAGGCACTCGTTGGGCTGATATGAATTTGCCTGAAGCAGATGTGCTTGTAAACGACGGTGACGAATTTAAGGTTGATGGCATAAGTATAAAGGTAATTCATACTCCGGGACATACTGTGGGTAGCGTTTGTTATCTGATTGGGAATTTGTTGATTAGTGGCGACACACTATTTGCGGGGGCTATAGGACGATTTGATTTTCCGCTTGGCAGCTTTGAAGACGAAATTCGTTCAATAAGGGAAAAATTGATGATGTTAGATGATGAAGTTAAGGTGTATCCTGGACACGGATTTTCTACAACGATTGGAAAACAAAGAAAGGAAAACCCATATTTGATATGAATGATTGTCAAAAACCATGGGGCGTGCTTGAGGGTATACGCCCCGTCAAACTTGCAAGCAAATTATTGAAAAGTGGAAAAAGCTATAGCGAGGCGGTTGACGCTTTTGCTATGGAATACGGTGCAACGCGGGAAAAGGCAGAGCTTGCCGTGAGAATTGCAAATATTGAAATGCCGATTATAGATGCGATGGACCCCAAGGGCATCAGCATATATATCGGTATTCCTTTTTGTCCCACAAGGTGTATTTATTGTTCTTTTGTCAGCAACAGTGGTGCAAAAAGTGCAAAAATGATTCCCGAGTACATAGAGTGCCTGAAGAAAGAGATAGAGTATACGGCAGGCATTGTCAATGATTGCGGATATGTTATAGAATCTGTATATATCGGCGGTGGAACACCTACAACCCTTGATGAAAAGACTCTTGATGGACTTCTTGAGTGTATTTTTGAAAAGTTTGATTTAAACCATAACCGCGAGTTCACTGTTGAAGCGGGGAGACCCGATACGGTTACGAAAGAAAAACTTCAGATTATCAAAAATTATGGGATTGAAAGAATAAGTATCAACCCCCAAACAATGAATCAAGAGATACTTGATGTAATTGGAAGAAATCATACACCTGATGATATAAGGCGTGCGATGCACATTGCAAGGGAATGTGGAATAAACACAATAAATATGGATATTATTGCGGGACTTCCGGGCGAAACCCTTGATATGTTCAAGTACACGGTTGAGGAGGTCGAAAAACTTAACCCCGAGAATACCACAGTGCATACAATGAGCATAAAGCGTTCGTCAAAACTGAACGAAACTCTTAACAACTATACTTTGACAAATGGAAATCAGGTTGCCCAAATGGTGGATTTTGCGCGAAATGCGATTATGTCAAATGGAAAAGAACCATATTACCTGTACAGACAAAAAAATATGTTGGGTAATCTTGAAAATGTAGGCTATGCCAAACCGGGAACCGAGAGCATTTATAATATATACATTATGGAAGAAGTACAGACAATTATTTCACTTGGTTGTGGCGGAGTTACAAAAACAGTTGACAGAAGTACAGACCGTATTGAAAGGATATTCAATGTGAAAGAACCGAAGGATTATATTTTGCGTATTGACGAAATGCTTAAAAGAAAGGATGTACTTCGGAATTTAGAGATTTAAAGGTGGAGGGTAAAATGAAAAAAAGAATATTTTCATTTATTATGTTGGCGGCATTTGTATTTTCTGCAACCGGCTGCGACATAAAGACCGATAAAAACCAGACTGCCTCTGATGTGTTGGGTATTGAATTATCTGCAAAAGAGGTTACACCCAAAGGATTGACCTTGGTGTATAATCAATCAGGTGGTAAAGCAACCGGTGATTTGCAGACGGGTAGCGACTACGAGCTTGAAAGTATGGTTGAAGGGCAGTGGAAAAAAGTGAAGACCATTTCAAACGAAGAAGGAGAAATTGTGTGGAATGCTATTGCATATTTAATTGAAAAGAATGGCATAACCGAGATGAAAGTTGACTGGTCGTATCTGTATGGAGAACTTTCGCCCGGCAGCTACAGATTAAAAAAAGAAATTATGGATTTTCGTAAGGCAGGCGATTTTGATATATACGATTATTATGTCTGTTTTGATGTAAATTAAATGTATTGATGGTAATGAAGGGATTATGGTATACTTAAAAAAGTATATAAATATGTTTAACATAATTACATAGGTGAGGTAGCAAAAATGTTATGAAAAAAGACGAAATTTGTAAAAGATTTTTGTTTTTGCCTGTTACCATAATTGTTGTTTCGGTTTTGTGTATTCTTTTTAACGGATATTCAAGGCTTTTTCCAAAACAGGATGAATGTAAGACAGAAACGGTGGCAGAGAACATAACGGTCGAGAACAAGAAACGGATTTATAAAGAGGTTAAAAAGATAAAGGCTGACGAACCGAAAATAGATATAAATCATGCAACTGTTGATGATTTCATAAGACTGCCGGGAATTGGGGTTATAAAGGCCGAAATGATTGTTTCTCAGCGTAGCAAAATGAAGGGCTTTCGCACATTAAAGGACATTATGTGTGTTGACGGAATAAGTGTGGGAATTTTCGAAAATTTAAAGTCGTTTATAACAATAACAGATTATTAAAAAAAGGATGGCTGTTTAAAAACATTGTGTTTTTAAACAGCCATTTTTTATGAATATAAATATTTAAAATGAACGGTTTCAAGTATTATTTATACATCCATAATTACAGGAAGAATCATAGGTTTTCTTTTGGTCTTTGTAAAAATAAATCCACCAAGCTCGTTTTTAAGCTGTGACTTCAGACTGGACCAATCAAGCGTGTTGTGTGACAGACATTCGTCAAGGACAAATGATGCTTTTTCACGCATACTGTCCATAAGGTCTTCGGCCTCGCGGACATAGACAAAGCCTCGTGAAATAATATCAGGACCTGAAACGACCATTTTCATTTCGTGGTCAATGGTGCAGACCACAATGATAATTCCGTCTTCGGCTAAGTGTTTTCTGTCGCGAAGAACAATGTTGCCCACATCCCCGACACCAAGACCGTCAACCAAAACTCTGCCGGCAGGTACGGTATCTGTGATTTTTCCTGATGCGTCTGACACTTCAAGAACCTTGCCGTTTTCCATCATAAAAATATTCTTGGATGGAATACCCATTTGCAACGCCAAATCACGATGCCTGCTTAGGTGTTTGTATTCACCGTGAACGGGCATAAAATATTTTGGCTTTGCAAGAGCAAGTATTATTTTA